>CBDUHU010000379.1:0-4476 GCA_965366725.1 uncultured Kangiellaceae bacterium | reverse complement strand
ATCTGGTTTGTAGCAACAGGCACTGCAGCTAATACATTGAGTTTAAAGCAGGTTTTAAAAAGTTATCAAAGTGTAATCTGTACTGATACAGCACATATTATCTGTAATGAAACAGGTGCTCCCCATCATATTTGTGGAACTAAGTTCCTAACTCAAGCCCATATTCAGGGAAAGTTAACACCAGCAGCAATACACGATGCATATCAGTCAGAGACTTGCTGGGGGATCCATGCGACTCAGCCCCGAGTTGTTAGTATTAGCCAAACTACCGAATTTGGAACAGTATATAATCTCAAAGAATTAGCTTCACTCCGTGAAACATGCAACGAACTTGGCTTGCTATTACACATGGATGGATGCCGAATCTATAATGCTGCGGCTTCTCTCAATTGCAGCTTAAGTCAAATTGTTTCTTTTGTTGACATATTAAGCCTGGGAGGAACTAAAGCAGGTTTAATGTTTGGTGAGGCGGTTGTATTTATCAACCAGGAGTTAGCTGAAGGGTTCGAATATATACAAAAACAGGGGCTACAACTATTTTCTAAAATGCGCTATGTTTCAGCCCAATTTCAAGCACTATTTAATCGTCAGTTAGGCTTAACAATTGCGAAAAGATGCAACCAGCTCACACGACAACTGGCTGACGGTTTAAACCGTTCTGATAAAGTCGAAATTCTCTACCCGGTAGATAGTAATATGTTATTTATCCGCTTTCCGAAGAGTTTCATCAATCGATTACAGGAACAAAACTATTTTTACATCATGCCGGGAACAGATATTGCGAGATTGGTAATATCTCACGATATAAAACAAACAGATATTGATTCATTTTTAGCAGTATTTGAAACACTGAACAATACTAAAAAAAACTAGTATTGCTCATATTTTTTACTAAGAACAGCTTATCTGAGCTAGCTAACACTACTCGACTTGATAAATACAGCTCCAACTAGCAGTGTTATTATGGGTCCCCAGATAGCAGCGGTCAAAGTAGTGATATTAAGGTAATTTAAACCAAAATCCGCCACCGCAAATAAGACACAGATGACTCCTAAAATAACCATCCAGATATTTTTGGACTCCTGAGCCAGTTCAATACTTTCCATTTTACGAATTTGATTTAAGCGTCCAGCTTCAATTGGATTAACTTCGTTCTTCGGATAAGATTCGGTCCGTGGGTCAACATGAGAGTTAGTAATTTTATTCTCTGTATGTTCTGATTCCACTTGAGGCGCAGCAACAGCAGCAACTTTTCGTAGCTCTACTAAAGCTCCTAAACGCTCAATTCTCGTTCTATATTTATTGGCTGTTTGATGATCAACCAACCTTTTTAAAACCTTAGGTTTTCCGGTGAAATAACTTTGAGCTTTTTGCTGTTCTAGCTTAAATAACTCAGCAAATGAACTCTTTACCGCTTCCTGTTCAAATCCTTTAATTAGCTCTCCAGTAATAACAACACTATATAAATCCGACATTTTTACTCTACTACTTCTTAAATTAATATTAATCGACAACAGCATAAGCCTGTATTTTATAAAAAAACAAATGTAGCTCACGCACAAAGCACGCGGATAATACTCATTGTTTGTTTTTTATACAAGCCCAATTTAATAAAATATGGACTATATCACTTTTAAAATCGCTATCTGATTACCGGTTCACATTCCAGAAAAATCACTAATCAACTACCTGATTTTATATAAATCAGGTAGTTGATTAGGTGCTTTAGCTAATTTGCTAATTAAATCAAGTGCTTCTTCGACACTATATATCCTTTGAGTTGAATCAATCTGACGAAGGATACATTGGTTAGCTTTAACTTCCTTATCACCAGCGATCAGAATAATTGGAATTCGTTGCTTGTGAAAAAGTTTTATTTTTTTTCCAATACTTTGTTTTTGTTGATTAAATTCCACCTTAAGACCTAAAATATTAAGCTTTTCTTTCAATCTGGCACAGTAACGATTACTAGCAGCACCAATTGACGCAATCCCGACAGGAACAGGATGAACCCATGGAGGCAATTTCCCCTGACAGGACTCCAGTAATATACCAAGCCAACGCTCCAGGGAGCCGTAGACTGCCTGATGCAGCATCACCGGAAGCTGTTGTTTTCCCTCTTCATCAACATAACTTAAACCAAACCGGTGTGGCATATTAAAATCCAGTTGAATCGTTCCACATTGCCAATGGCGCTGTTCATTATCACGCAAAACAAGCTCGATCTTTGGTCCGTAAAAGGCCCCTTCACCTTCCTGACTATGGTAGTTAATTTGCGCTATATCACAGGCTTCTCGTAATAGTGCTTCAGCACGCTGCCAATCCTCATCGTTACCAAAAGAATCTTCAGGACGTGTAGAAATCCTTACGTCTAATTGTTGATAACCATAATCACTGTATATAGATCTGGCTCTTTCAAGAAAAGATAAAATCTCATCCACACAATCTTGCCACCGACATAAGACATGAGCATCATCTTGAGTAAACTGACGTAATCTCATCAATCCATTTAACGCTCCTGAGGGCTCATTACGATGGACTGTACCAAACTCAAAAATACGATATGGTAAGGCTCGATAACTAATAATATCCCGCTTAAAATATAAAAGATGAGCAGGACAGGACATTGGCTTAAGTGCATATTCCGGAGCATCATGGGGTGCTCCGCCAACAAACATATTTGTTGAGAATTTTTGCCAATGTCCGGATAATTCCCAAAGTTCACGCTTTAAAAAAAGAGGTGTGGAGATCTCTTGAAAATTAGACTTCAAATAAGCTTTTCTGATGTGTGCCTTTATTTTTTGAAACAACTCCCAACCGTTAGGGTGCCAAAATACCATGCCCGGTGCTGTTGGTTCCGAATGGAATAGATCAAGCGCTTCAGCAATATTTCGATGTTTATTCATATTTTTACTCTTTACTAATTATTCTGAGCAAAAATATAGGCAAAAAAAACCCTCCTGCTTTCGCTCAGAGGGTTGCAATTAAAAGTTTAAATTGAGACTACCCCCCAGAAAAATATCCGGTGGTGGTGGTTAATTTAATCTTCATAATATTCATCCAATCAAAATAACAAAGTTAAACTCCCCGGTAAAGTCAAAATAAGTAATCTATTATTCCAATTAGTTTGGATATACTCTCTTGTTAATATATGTACTTTTTAAATTTAATCGGTATGTTTAGAATTTTTCTTCCGCCTGTTCAAACTGTAATTCACATAAACGTTGGTAAAGTGTCGATGTCTCCAGCAACTCCGAATGACTACCACTATCAACAACCTCACCTTTATCCATTAACACAATCAGATCCGCATGCATAACAGTTGCCAGGCGATGAGCAATAATTAATGTGGTTCTTCCATTCATTAGTTCATTTAAAGCAGCCTGAACATGGTATTCACTTTCTGCATCTAACGCGCTTGTCGCCTCATCCAGCAACAATAGCTGAGGATCTTTAAGAATCGCTCTAGCAAGCGCAATACGCTGTTTTTGTCCTCCTGATAAACGCACTCCCTGTTCACCCAGATAACTACTGTAACCATCAGGTAACTGCTTAATAAATTCATCTGCATGTGCTTGTTTAGCAGCGGTTATCACTTCATCATCAGAAGCATCAGGCCTGCCATAACGAATATTGTGCCAGACATCAGAACTAAAAAGCACTGGATGCTGCTGAACCATCCCCATATAAGATCGAAGGACTTTTGGTTCCAATCTCTGAAGAGGTTTTCCGTTAAAACAGATATCTCCTTGCTGAGGATCGTAAAACCGTTGTAGAAGTTCAAATAAAGTAGTTTTGCCGGCTCCCGACGGACCTACTAACGCAACCACTTTGCCGCGCTGAATAGATAGATTAATATTCTTTAAAGCAGCAATATCCGGCCTTGAAGGATAATTGAAACTAACCTGATTAAACTCAATTATCGTTTGTGCAGAACAATCAATTGCTAATGGGTTGGTTGGTACATGAATTTCACTAGTTACAGCCATTAACTCAAGTAATCTCTCGGCAGCTCCGGCCGCACGTTGCAATTCACCATAGACTTCAGAGATTGTTGCTACAGACATAGCAACCATAATTGCGTAAAAAACAAAGGCCGCTAATTCTCCACCAGAAATTGTACCTGACAGTACGTCTTGTCCGCCAAACCAAAGCATAATACTGATTGCACTAAAAACCATAAAAATCACTAGTGCAATAAGAATTGAACGTTGCTTGATTCTTTCCCTTGCAATATCAAAGGCTGTCTCAACCTCGTGACTAAAAGCTACCTTTTCCTGAGCTTCGTGGGTATAACTTTGTACCACTTTGATATTCTGAATAATTTCACCAGCATAAGTACCAATATCAGCGATACTGTCCTGACTTTTGCGAGCAAGCTTACGAACTTTACGTCCCCAGAACATCATTGGAATTATCACCAGCGGAACTGAAGCCATCACAATTAAAGAAAGTTTCAAGTTAGTAATAAGTAAC
>CBDUHU010000378.1:0-4476 GCA_965366725.1 uncultured Kangiellaceae bacterium | reverse complement strand
CACCATCAATAATATCCCTTCTAGTGTCTATTTTCGTTTTTTGTCCAATGGTAACTTGTTGCGCTTGATTTTGCGGTACTTTAATCAACGCAACTAAATCTGTAACGCTACCAATCAAACCTATTTCCTGTCCTGGCGCTAAACTTTGGCCAAGCTCAACAGATAATCGCTGAAATACTCCATTGATACCCGCTCTAACAATTAATTTATTCACTCGTTCCTGAGCAATATTCAATATTGATTGCTGCTGTTTTATTTGTTCCAGTTGAATATTAATCGCTTCACTATGCACTTTACCAAGTTGTTCAATTCGTTCTTTTAGTATTATGATTCTTTTGTTTAATTGACTTTCAGTAAGTTGCGTTTCCAAATAATCAAGACGTGCAACAATACCATTATCAACTAACTTCTCTTCAGCAGCTCTTCTTAGTCTGGCCGACTCATATAATGCTTCAATTTCTGCCAGTGTGGCTCTCTCAGTCAGAAACTCCCTCTGGTGGTTAACTTTTAATTGTCTTAAGTTTGCCTGTCGTTGAGTCAGTTCCTGATGAGCACGTTCAACTTCCTGTTCCAGCTCCGGATTTTCTAATCGAAGAATAATACTTTCCGCTTTTACGTGAGCTCCTGGTTTAAGCAGGATTTCCTTCACCGTCGCCTGAGTCAGCGAAGTTAACAGTTGTTTTCGATTGGAAATCAAGGTTCCATAACCTTCAACAATTACTTTTAACTCACCCTGTTTAACCGTTCCAACAACAATGTCAGAACGATTAACTCTCTTTGAGCTTTCTGATTGACTCGCGATAACCGCAAGAATAACCACTAACGCAACTAATGCGTAAATTGCTATCTTTGTTTTATCAAAAAACTTAGGTTTCTTCTTTTCTTTTACTATGTCCATCTTTCAAAACCTGTAATTTATTAGATTTATACTGCCATGTAAGTAATTATTAATTAAACAAATAGTATTTACTTTCAACCATTTATTTATAAACTAAACTGGCTGATCACTATAGTTTGATCACCCGAATGTCTGGGCACTGATTTATTACCGCGACTATTTGCTAAAGTTTCGAGTTCTACCGGTAATTCATGTTTAATTTTTGCAAGCAATATAGAAACCTGCTCTTTTGAATGAAAACTCAATTCAAGCTGCTCATTAGCACAACTCATACCACGGCACATATATTCGTAAAACCCATTTCGAACATTCTTTTCGTCTTTATAGCTGAGCAAATTTTCACCAACTTTGATAGACTCCAAGTTGGAATCAACCGGAATAAAAAGTCTGAAAGCAGCAAGGTCTTCTAACTTATCATAAACAGACAAGCTGACGACTCTGCTATCTTCTGAAACAACCTCTTCAAGCACTGACAAAATCATACCGGAAGTAGATAAGGTTTCAACTTCCGCAGACTTATGTTTTCTGGTGGACCAGGGGAATAGTGCCTTTCTGTCGATGGTTCCAAGTTCTTTTGCCATAAGAGACGGTAAGCGGGCCCTTATTGGTTGAGTAAAAACATAATCCTTATTATCTAAATCCTTAACATAGCGAATATTAAGGGGTTGAGGCATCCACTCAGTATTGGGAGCCTGAAAACTCACAACGCTGACAGAAATAATAATTACAACAGTTAGACTCCTTAAGAACCACTTGAGTCCATTATCATTTGCATTGTCAATACTTAGCAATGGCAACAGAGTACTGACTAAAATTCCACTAATTAAACCAATAGCAACTGCCATTTGGTAACCTATCATTGTCTCTAAAATATAGACAACCGGAATTAATACCAATGCGTAAACAACACTGTTAATGATTAAACCACTACTAATTAAGTTCATCGTAAGTCTACCGGAAAAGACGGTAAACAAAAGCAATACGATTAGCCCAATAGCGCAAGGTATAATGAATAAATAACTGATACCGGGTAACCAGAGACTTGATATCACAGCAAAAAAAGCCCAGACAAAATTAACACCAAAAGCAAAATTAATTGGTAAAGTATTCTTTGCAAACCAGCGCCCGGACAAAATTGTTATTGCCACTACGCTGGATAATATAGCAACTCTCATAGGCATTACATCAGCTCGCCAAGGCTCAAAATTACCTGAAATTAATTGACTTATTTTCTGAATAAGAAAGGCGGAAAGTGTCGTAATCAATACTATAGAAAGTGTAGCGAGCATCCCTTTTGCAACTTGCTTAAGATCTAAAACTGCTTTATTTGAAAAAAACACAAATGAACAGATAATTAGCAAAAATATACAATTTGAAATCCAGATACTATAATTTTCTGGCCAGTAGATAACAAAGGTATTGAGAATATCGGTAAAAACCAGATTGCCTGATTCCTGATTAATACCTGAGTCACTGGAAAGGTTATTGACTAGCCCTAGAAGGTTGTCACCGTGATGCTGCAAGCTTCCTTTGTCAAGATTTTCAAGTGTATCTCTTGGCGTATGATAATGAGGTTCTCTTTCTGCGTGGGCGAAATTTAAACCCTGTAAACCATGTTGTTTATATATTGTCAGATCAGTATCGTTCGGTAAAAATTTATAGACTTCATAAAATAAAGAGTTACTCCACGGTTTTGGTGTCGAAGCTGCATAATGTTTTACTAACCAACCACTATCCTCGCCAGTTTCAAACATGACACTTTGCCCACCACTACCTCGCGCTTCAATATTAATAGCAAGATTAATATCTTTTGCTAACGGATGTTGTTCCATAAATGCCCGCGCACCTAAAAGTCCAAACTCCTCTCCCTCGTTAAATAAAATTACAATCGAATTATTATGTTCTTTCTGCAAAGATAGCACTCTTGCTGTTTCCAGAAGACTCCCTACAGCTGCACCTGCATCGCTACCACCAGGACCGGCTGGTACCGAATCATAGTGAGCGGACAATAGTATTGTATTACCAGAATTTTTACCGGGTATTTTTACAATAATATTTCTAACTCTTGCACAGTTAGCCAATCCAACAGAATAATCATTACAAACATCTGCCTCTTGAATTTCTTCTTCATAACCCATTTCTCGAAGAAGTCTGACAATTCCTGACTCTAGCTCCCTTATTTCTGGAGTTCCCATAGGGTGAGGTTTATTGCCCGGAAAGATACTTTCCAACATTAAAAAGGCTCTATCTGCGGAGAATAGTTTCTCACTGATACTGGCGGGTTGTGCCTCGATAGTGGACTGTTGTATTTTTATGCCAACAGCCAACACAATAAAAATCCCAATTGCAATTAATACTGGAATACCCGAGAAAGGTTTAAAGTGCTTTTCCATAGAATATTATATCCTTTGTTTCTAACGAAGCCTGAAAATGATATGACTCACTGAACATTGTCATTGATAGAAAACTGACAAATTAAATAAACTCAGTTCAAACGTCGGGCTAATAATTGCTCATAAACATCGATAATACTTGCTCTTAATAAATGTCTATCTAAGGGTTTAGAATCAACAAGCTTTGGCTCACTACTTTTATAGAACTGATTCATTTTTTCTTGATCGTAAGATAAACCAATCTTTTTAGAAAGTACTTCTATTTGCCCGAGATAATTATCAGACTGATCAAAAATTACAATATCAGCATCAGCATGTAAACACCAATGAAGAACAGTACTGTTATATCTTAGCCATATTTCCAGAGCCACATCGATACTTGATAACCAACCTCTTTCAACAAGTGCATTGGCCGCAGCCATAGGCTCTCTTACAGAGAACATTGGTTTGCATTGAATACCTAGCGCAGAAAACGCGTCTCTCCAGATACCATAAAGAAATGTCATTCGCGGATCTTTAATCCCAAACGGAAAACCACTGATACTGGTCTGACCTAGTGCACCAATAATGGCATATACTCTTTCATCAGCATGTAGTGAATCGATATGCGGAGGGTTTAACATTCCACCAATTCCAGGATTTCTTGGTGATGACATCATTTCCCAACCAGTAATCACTCCATGGAGTAATTGCTCATTAAGAACCATTAATCCGCCAGCTTCATACATGTAATATTTTTCATCGGTTAAATATTCCTCACCTGCAGAAGGTGAAAATAACCGCAATGATTGGTTTGTTTCAGAAAGGGTCATGTTTAAGCCACACAAGTTCATTGCGCCAGCTAAACAAGATGTCCCAGATTTAGGCATCCCACCCATAAGATAAAGTACGTTATTTTCAGAGACAGTCATTGTCAACTTATTTTTATATAATCGGGAATTGAGATACTACTGGTGTACTAGTGATATTTCAACACAATTTTATTAGAAGACTGGAATAATTTCACATTTTTACTTATTTTGCATTTGAGTTCTTTGATAATGAAATTAGTCAAGCAAAATTCTTCTTTAGATTAAATATCTAATTCAATTAGCAGTTAAAGTCTAGCGGCGCTTTAATCTTCATTGTTTGGCAAAATGCTAAAATATTTTGTTATAAATATCACTAGTTGGACCTGTTTTTTTA
>CBDUHU010000377.1:0-4477 GCA_965366725.1 uncultured Kangiellaceae bacterium | reverse complement strand
CAATTCAGCCATCAATTGATTTTGATGGATTTACCGATTAACCCAGATCTGCTTGAACAGCGAATTGGGCGCCTGGATAGAATTGGACAAAAACAAGATATCACTATCCATGTTCCTTATATTCAGGAAAGTGCTCAGGAAGTTATATTCAATTGGTATCATCATGGAATGAATGCTTTTGAAAAAACCAATGCAGCAGGCTCAACAATATTTAAACAAACCAAAGCCCAGTTATTTGACGCACTAATCGACTTTGAAGACACTTCTCTTCAGCAAAAGTTACTAGAGCAAACACAAATGATAACTTCGAAAGTCAACCAGGCAATGGAAAGTGGGCGTGATAAGCTATTAGAGCTAAGTTCATTTAACTTTGATAAAGCGAATCAATTGGTTGAAAGAGTAGCAGAAAGAGACAGTCTGGCACCGCGATCTTTTATGGAGTCTTGCTGGGATCGCTTTGGTGTTACTATCGAAGATCATTCCGAAAAAACTTACGTTATTACACCGGGAGATCATATGTTTATTGGTGCATTTCCCGCACTGCCTGAGGATGGAATAACTGCAACATACGATAGACAAAAAGCATTGTCCCGTGATGATATCCAATTTCTCACCTGGGAACATCCCATGGTCAACGGCGCAATTGAACTAGTTCTATCTGAAGACAAAGGTAACGCCAGTGTTTGTGTCCTAAAAAATAAAGCAATTAAAGCAGGCACTTTATTGATGGAGGTTTTGTATCATATCGAATGTATAGCGCCAAAATACCTCCAGGCGCAACGATTTTTACCCTATACCGCTATTAGAGTGCTTGTTGATATTAATGGTAATGATCTAGCGGCCAAAGTAAATCACCAAAATCTCAGCAAACAATGTCACAAAGTTCCAAAAGGCTCCTCTCGTCAGGTATTAAAAAGTGAGGAAAAAACACTTCGCAAAATGCTTGAAAAAGCAGATATAAAAGCTTCTGAAAAGGCTGGGGAAGTTTTAAGTTCAGTTGTTACCAAAATGCAACATGTTCAAACTGACGAACAAAACCGCTTATTGTCACTGCAAAAGAAAAATCCAAATATCCGGGATGAAGAAATCAAGTTTATAGAAACCCAAACTGAAAAATTAGAAAAGTATCTTAGTGATACTCAACTTCAATTAGAAGCTGTCAGGGTAATAGTTGCAATATAAAGTATTTACCCAATTTGTTCGGGTGCTCACCTAAGCATAGAGCACCCGATAAGTAGCATATTAATTAGTAAAGTAAAAATGCTGCTGATTATATAAAGCATTTCCTGACCAATAGTAATCATGGTAAATACCATGTTAGCAACACCCACATTTGGAAAATGTTTTAAAATTCAGTATGGCTATTCTTCCTCGGAGTATAAAAATAAAATAACCCAACCTCATAATGAAACTTGAAAGGAATAGATTAATAGACTCACTTTGCTCTGATTTAATCAGCTAACTCAGATATAATGATGCGCGCAACTGTTATTACTTAGTTAATTTAATGGTCGAAACTCAATTATGCTCATAAAATCTATTTTTATCACAACCTTTATCACACTACTTCATATTGCCGCAGGTTATAGTATCTTTCAGCTATACCAGTTTGGACTAAGCTGGATATGGCTTGGCAGCCTTATCGCATCTCTGCCTGGAACATTGTTCTTTGAAGCGTTACTTTTCAAGCCCTTTGCCAGAACCTCTGCGCACTTAACCACTATCACATTATTGAAAGCTGTAGGATTAATGCTGACTATTTTAGTTACTATAAATAGTAACCAAAGTCTTTATCTACCGCTTATTTTGGCGACGGTAAGTTTTGCTGGTTGGATTGTTTACGACTATTGGTATTCTCGTTTTGCGGACCGCTCCAATAAAATTCTTCAAGTCGGCAAACAACTCCCTCAGCTTGAACTACAAACCTCCGATGGTGATAGTTTTAATAGTGACTCCTTGATTGGGGCTCCCGTACTCTATATTTTTTATCGAGGAAACTGGTGTCCTTTATGTATGGCTCAAATAAAGGAAGTCGCAGGTGAATACCAGCAATTAACCAGTAGTGGGGTAAAAATAGCACTGGTTAGTCCACAATCTCATGAAAACACCCAACAATTGGCTAAACGCTTTAATGTCCCTTTTTTATTTCTGGTTGATCAGGATAATAAAGTAGCCAAACAATTAGAAATACTGGCTCCAAACGGGCTTCCTCTCGGTATGCAGGTACTCGGCTACGATTCAGATACCGTCATGCCAACGGTATTAATTACCGATAAGAATGGAAAAATTATATTTGCAGATTTAACAGACAATTATCGAGTCAGGCCAGAACCTCAGACCTTTATTGATATTCTTAATACACATACTGTTTAGGCAACCGCAGTATAGTTATACTTAAAATAAATACAGCGAGAAAATTCACTCGCTGATATTATAAATAACAATTCTATTAGTGTTTTGTGGTATTTCCTTCAATACTGGTGTTTGCTTTTATATCCAACTCACCAAACTGGAACTGCTCGAGACAAAACTCACAACGCACAGATATTTGTCCTTTAGTTAATAATATATCGTTAATTTCATCGGCGGGAAGCAGATTTATTGAATCAAGCATTTTCTTTTCACTACAACCACAATTAAAACTAACAGCCTCATCACTCATACTTTTTATACTTTCCTGATGAAACAAACGGTGAAGTAGAACATCAGCATCAACAGACAGGCACTCTTGTTCGGTTAGTGTTTCACACAAATAAACTAAATGTTCAAATGATTCCTGGCTTAACATGTCAGGCAGTGCCTGAAGCATTAACCCGCAAACCTGTCGAGAGTCACTGTAAAGCCAGATTCTGGTATCCAGTTGCTCCGATTGATTAAAGTAGTTCTCAACACACTGTGCGAGGCTCTCGCCATCAAGTGGAACGATTCCCTGATATCGCTTACCTTTAGTTGGCTCTATAGTAATGCTCATTTGACCATCATCAGCTAGCTGTTCGAATGACATCTCACTAAAGTCTACATTTTCATCGAAGCGAACCAACCCTCGATAACCGAGTTGGTGGGTAGTCTGTACTACTAACATTTTTATTTTTTCAGGCGTTAGCAGCTGAATTGATATTTTTCCTTCAAACTTAATGGTAGAAGCTAACAATACACCGACAGCAGCAGCTTGCTGTAGTAAAGTTGCTATAAATGGTGGGTAATTATGTCCTTTTAGCATCCGCTGGCAGGAATCTTCTAGCTCTACCAATTCTCCACGTATACCATAAGTATCAAAAATAAATCGCTTGATTTTGTCGGTCATATTTTCAGCTAGCTTTAATGTAATTAAGGCCTATTATACTAGCACTTTTGACCTTCGCCAAAATAAGATTCCCAACAATCCTTATTGATAATAAAAACAAAGGGGCTAACGCCCCTTTGCTATCACAGGTTCAAAAAATACCTTTAGAAAGTCGCTGTCATATCTGAAGAACAATCAGCAGAACCTTCATTACAAACTTTGTAAACATAGTTGCCGCTGGCATTTCTGATACGGTTGCGATGAGCCCCATCATTAGCTGTCGTTTTAATAAGACTGCCATTACGGTAAATATCTACATTGGCGCTGGTAGCACCACTCCACGAAAGATCAACAATACCAGTGGTTCTCTTAGTACTGGTAGTTAAGTTAAGTGTAATATCCGCCGGTGGTGGTGGTGTACCGCCTCCCTGATAGTCCCCAACTAAATCTACACCAGAAAAACTACTGAATCCTCTTACCATCACATGATATGCACCTTCTTGAGGGGCAGCAAAAGTACAAGTCTCATTGTTTCCACTAGTGTAAGGGCGACAGTCATATGTGGCCGTATCAGGCAAGTCACCAAATCTGACATAAAGATCGGCATCGCCACTACCACCTGACATAGTAAATGTCAGATCGGTGGCATCCGCAGGTACATTCATAACGTAACGAAGCTCTTCACCGGTTCCACCTGATAAATTAGTTTCAGGTACACCTTTCGTTAACTCAGGCGCAGGTGGTGGTGGTGGTGGTGGATCGATAGGACCAACATCACATCCATTAGCAAGCATATCAAACATAGCTTTGGCCTTGACGATACCGTGTCCATAACTGTTATCTCGACCAGCAGAACCTCTATCTTCGGCTGATTTATTAATTGCCTGTCTTATTTCGCCACTGGTACAGCTTGTATAATGGCTCCAAACTAAAGCTGCAACTCCGGCTACATGTGGAGTCGCCATTGAAGTTCCAGACCATGCTGCATAGCTATTGTTTGGTAAGGTTGAATTAACCGCCACTCCAGGTCCAGAAATCTCAACTTGACTATTAAACTGTGAGAAGTTTGCAACATTTCCATTGGAGTCTACCGCAGCAACCGACATTACCGAATCATAGGATGCTGGATATGATAAGCTTGAGTTGCCATCATTACCCGCGGCTGCAATTGAAAGCACACCGTTAGCTGCAGCA
>CBDUHU010000376.1:0-4480 GCA_965366725.1 uncultured Kangiellaceae bacterium | reverse complement strand
TGCCAGTTGATCGATCTCGGCGAGTGGGTAAATGAAAGTCATGCTATTGCCGGTGAGTCGGTTGAGTTACCTGAAAACAAACCAGACGAAGACTGGTCATAATATTTCAAGCTGTTCAATCATTAACTGCTCCGTTTCAATCCCACGAAACTCATTAATGTCCAGTCGATAAACCAGCCGAACTCTATCACCCGTTTTGGCCATTAAGTGAGTCGGGCAACGGAAAAATATGCCATCGATATGTATATTTTCCTTTGAAATCACTAACTTTAAATGATTTTCGCCGACAAGCCTGCTTTTAATAACCTCAAACTCGTCATCAAATACAGGTTCGGGAAAGCCCTGTCCCCAAGGTCCAAGGCGACGTAACCTGGCGGCAAAGGATAATGTCAATTCATCGCAAAGAAGCTCTCCGTCGGTTATTATTTCATCCTTAATTTCTTCACCATTTAATTGTGACTTAACAGCTTTATCAAATAAGCCAGTAAACTCCAGATAATGCTTTTGCTTAAGCGATAATCCTGCTGCCATTGAATGCCCGCCAAACTTCTCAATAAGTTGAGGGTTATGGGAGTCAACTAAAGCAAGCGCATCTCTGATGTGAACCCCCTTTACTGAGCGAGCAGAGCCTTTAATCATCGGCTCATCAGATTGCTCATCCTGGGCAAAAATTATTACCGGGCGGTTAATTTTTTCTTTAACTCTGGAAGCCAGAATACCAATCACTCCCTGATGCCAGTTGGGATCATACAGACATAATGTTGTGGCTTTATCTGAGGACTTGGAAAGCTCTTTATTTGAAAGCGCGTCTTCCAGATAATCGTTAATATCCAGGTCAGCTTCTTCCAGCATAGTTTGCTCAATATTCTTTCTTGAACGATTGAACTGATCTAAACGCATTGCGATTGGCATTGCCTCGGTAAGGGAGTCAGCAAGCAAACATTCAATACCAACAGACATATCATCAAGTCGTCCCGCAGCATTAATCCTGGGACCAACAGCAAAGCCTAAATCTGTTGCCTGGCATTTGTTTTCCTGACGATTAGCGATCTGTAAAAGCGCTTTGATCCCGGCGCAGGCAGCACCACTACGAATTCGTTTTAATCCTTGCTCAACTAATATCCGATTATTCTTATCCAGAGCAACCACATCAGCAACAGTTCCCAGCGCAACAATATCAAGTAACTCGGCCAAATTCGGCTCTTTAATTTTCTGCTCGGTAAACCAATCAATACTTCTCATGTGTGCTCTTAGTGATAACATCAGATAAAAAGCCACACCAACACCGGCAAGGTTTTTACTGGGAAAAGGATCGCCAGGTTGATTAGGGTTAACAATTGCCATGGCGTCAGGTAATTTTTCAGCCGGCAGATGGTGATCGGTAATGATAACCGGAATTGATAATTCATTTGCTCTTTGCACGCCGTCCACATTAGCAATACCATTATCTACTGTAATAATCAGATCCGGCTTTAGAGTTGCAGCATGCTCAACCAGCTTTACTGATAAACCATAACCAAACTTAAACCGATCAGGAACCAGAAAATTAAGTCGCTTAGCACCTAGTGCTTTCATGGCTTTCATCATGATTACGGTACTGGTTGCACCATCTGCATCAAAATCTCCAATAATTAAGATCGAATGATTTTTTTTAATGGACTCAAACAGGTTCAAAGTTGCAGGCTGAATATTTTTTAACAGGGATGGGGGTATTAAATTAGTCAGACGATAGTCTAAATCATCAACTGATGAAACTCCTCTGGAAACTAAAATTTGAGTTAATTTATCGGAACCTACCAAGGGCAGAGACCTTAACTGTTCAGAAATTTCACAGCTAGTTCGACGGGATATTTTTCTGATTAACATAAGGCCACTCTTTTACCAATTAAATAACCGCTTCCACAGACTGGTTTTGGGTTTATATTGAATGGTTAAATCTTTACAGATGATTTCATAAGATTTGCCATCGCCATTTAAAGCCTGTGTAGTCCAATATTCAACTAAACCGGCATATTTTTTTTGTTCTTTTTCAAAGGAAATAACGACGCCGTTGAGTGACTCAGCAATATCCGATAATTCTAAATCAAAACACTTCAATGAACTTTTTTGGCAAAAAGTTCTAATCATAGAACTATCAGTATAAATGACTAAATTATTTTGATTTAATTCAGCTAATTTTCCAATTTCCGTTAAATTCTTCTGGTCATGAAAATGAATGTTCATCATCGTTTCTGGCGGAGTAGCTAACAATCCTTGATAATCAATCATTTGCTTAATTAACATTTGTATTTCTGTAGCTAACTGTTGAAAATATCGGCCATCCTCACCAGAATAAGAAAAGTTAAACATATCTTTGCCAATCAACTCATCAATTCCAGGCGCAACCAATGAGCAATTTTTCTCACTGGTAAAAAGCCACTGATTGCTATCAAGCCAATAAATTTTTTCTCCAGGATTCATTAATCGCTTATTTATCTGATCCACTATTTTTTTTGAATCAACAACTGAAAGTTGTAACGGATCCTGTCCCATCATGTAAGCCCCACGATGGGTCAATTGCATCATCACAGGATCACAACAACTAGCCGACTTTATACTTGTTAAATTCAGTTGAGAAACTCTTATCTGAGTCTCAGGAAGCGCCTCTCCCGAATAACCAACCTGATGACAGAATTGAGATTGCCAATGGCTAACAGGCTTCTGACTAATCATATTTTCGCTGATTGAAGCCAGCAGGCCAGTCTCATTTATTTGATGAGCAAAAACAGCAGGTAAGTATAATTGTAACGATTTCACATTAGTTCTCATTGTTCGACTTAGCATAATCTATTGAAGCCAGCATATCACTGGAATCAATAAAAAAGCCAACAGAAAGCGAACTGATTCAGACAGCTGAAGATACAGGTTCGATAAAATGCCTTCTTGTCTGAAATACACTGTCAGAGAATTTCATTCCATCAACAGCCATTAATCTTTTCTGAAGCAAATCGAATAGCCAGACATTGTGCTTTCTAACATCTGTTAGAAACTCCACATACTCTGGAGCCAACAACCCATTACTTGCCAGGTTAGTTGAAGAAATAATCGGCATTACTCCTGGCAGCGGATAATCAGATGCGTAAAGCAGGCGCTGGTGCCAATGCTGATTAATAATAACCTGCTTAATTTCATTGATATTTCTATTGAAAAGATTTAATGCAGATATGTCAGCCAGCAAGTTATTTTGATACTGTTCGTCGTCCATTAGTCGAGCAAACAGTTCAAAATTCGAACGTAGTGGATGGCCGTTAGATTCAAAATCAACACTTTGACCAAGCGAAGCGCAGTGAGCCACAATCACTTTAACTCCCTGCTCTAGCGGTCTTCTCAACAACAGAGGATTAGAGAGCGCTTGTAGTTCTTCACTGTGTACCGCTTTTTCTTCACCAGCATGAGTTAGCAATGGTAATCCCAACTCAACTAACTTTGCATAAAATTGATCACATTTGGCGGACGATGGATCAATATTCATTGCAGGCGGTAACCACTTCACTGCACGAGCCCCTTTTTGGGCACACTGTTCCAGTTCAACTAATGCATCTTCTCGGTATGGGTGGACGGACGCAATCCACTCAAATGAAGGGTTGCTTTCTGCTAATCGCGCGGCATACTCATTAGGAACGTAAAATGTTGAAGCAGGCTGATTCCGGACTCCAGACTCATCGTGTTGGTAATCAAACGCTAACAACATCATTCTAATTCCGGGTGGAGCGCTATTAACAAGTAATTGAACATTATCAATGAAAGTAATATCAGCGACATCAGGCTTTTCTATACATGCCGCATCCAGATAAAAACCATATTGCAACCGTTGCACCGGGTTCAACCAACTTGACATGCCTGGATTTAACCATACTCCTGTATTATTGCCATCAAACCCCGGATTTAGACCATTACCAATCAAGTGAAAATGACAGTCCCATAACTGGCTCATATCTAACCCAGCCAGTGACTTTTTCATTAACTCATGTTCAAGCAAAGCATCGGGAATTTTATTCAAAGCACATTCATTAAACAGAGGACCATCAAAATAATGTATCCAACTCAATCCCGCTGCCGCAGGTAGCCCCGCGATTAACAAAGAACTTGTTATAAACTTACGTCTGTTCACCCGGTTGGATCCTTAAAATTATATTGCTTGCTGATTAAATAATAACATCAAGTAATGATCACTATAAACAGTTGCTTGTTTCAAAATCAATCGAGGATAATGTTTGCTAAGAATTACTGTTATAATGTAATAATCAATATAATCTTTTTTAATACTCAGGCAATGGTATCGAAATGTTACTTCAAAAAGAGCAAAACACCGGTATGGTCAGTATAAAAGGCTATCAACCAGGCAAGATTAATATTACAGGACAAGTTTATCAGGTACCTGTTTTAGTCTTTCCTGATCGCGTGGCGGTATTTGAGGGAGTTAATCTATTTTCTGAGTTTA
>CBDUHU010000375.1:0-4480 GCA_965366725.1 uncultured Kangiellaceae bacterium | reverse complement strand
CGAGAATATCTAATTTTTCAAACTAATGGTTAATCACCAATTATTTCCGGCTTGTCGAGATAAAAGCCCTGAACAAAATCGATGCCACGTGCGAGTAACAACTCAAGCTCTATTGAGCTTTCTATATGAGTCGCAATTACTTTTATATTTGATTGTCTTGCGGTCTTTACAATTGCATCAATCAGGTTACGTCGAGGAATACTGGTGGCGAGTTCTCTAGTTAACATACTGTCCAGTTTAATTGCATCAACAGGTAATTGTGGTAAGTTCAATAGCGACTGGGCGTTTAATCCAAAGTGATTGATAATTACTCCGAATCCGGCAGTTCTCAGGTTAGCCAAATGAGTCTTCCAGCGAGGAAAATTGAACAACCCCTCCTCTGCTATTTCAAATTGCAAGTGTGCCGGGGTTAAACCTGATTTACACCACAGTTTCAGAAGTTCTTTTCTAAAGGACTCATTGGACAATGTTTCGGTCGAAAGCGTTACTGAAAACCATGATAGATTGAGTGAAGGATTGCTTGCACAATAATTAGCCAACATATCAATAACCTGACGGTCAATTTGTTCTAGCAAACCAAATCGCTTGGCATTTGACATAAAGATGGAAGGTGATATCAGTGCGGTTCCCTCTTTTAACCTTAACGAACAATTCAGAGCGATGCAGCGTTCACGGTTCTGAGGATCAAAAATAGCCTGCTTTAGCAAAGTAAATTGTTGTTCCCGCATAGCACTGGTTAATCGGTGATACCAATTACCTTGTTCAGTTTGATTCACCATTTGTTCCCGGTATATTTCCCACTGATTTCGACCTTTTTGCTTAGCACTCTGACATGCTTGATCAGCTCTCGCCATTATTTCGCCAATTGAATCTGCATTCTCATCAAGTACAGCAACTCCAATTGAGCCTGTAACTGCATAGCTCTTTCCTTCCCAGAATAGATTAGACTCTTCTAACAGCAAGCGATATTTTTCTGCTAACTCTGCGAATTCTGATTTTCCCACATGGGTAGCAAGAACAATAAACTCATCCCCGGCCAGACGGGCAACATAATCAGTGTCTCTGGCTCTGGACTTCAAATTCTCAGAAAGACTCACTAACAATTGGTCTCCAGCAGCATGACCCAACTCGTCATTAATCACTTTAAATTTATCGAGATCAATAAACAACACTAATGAATTATCTTTTGTTCTGCGAATTCTATTAAGCTCTCGTGTTAGTATTTCTTCAAATGCTGAACGATTGAGTAATCCGGTTAAATGATCATGATTTAACTGCCATTGCCAATTCTTTTCTAGTCTTTGCTGTTCAGAAATATCGCGGAAAACAACCACACTACCCTGATTATTTTCTACATCGCCTAACAATGTAACAGAACATTCAACCGGAAAAAGCGAACCATCAGCACGCTGAAATAAGGTTCTCCAATCTCTTAATTCGTCACCAAGGATATATGCCTGCTGCAAAAAACAATGTTCAAAGGAGGTTTGTTGCCCTCCATTATCAATAGGATGGATGCAGTCATGGGGATAATGCCCCATCAGATCAGCCATAGACTGGCCCAGTAAATTAAGAGTAGCAGGATTAACGAACTGGATTCGGCCATCGGGAGTGACTCCATAAACGCCTTCAGCAACTGAATAAAGCAGGCCAATTAACCGTCCTCTCTCTCGCTCAATTTGTCGTTTCCTTTCAACACTGCGAATTAATGCTTTAACTCTAGTCAGAAACAAATCATAAGACTCATTTTTAAACATACACTCATGGGCGCCAGCCTTGATGCATTGATCAACGACCTGTTGTTTATATTGGGCAGTCAATATTGCACAAGTTAACTCGTAGGTTTCCTCTGTTGACTGTAACTTTTGGCACAATTGAGCACCATTATCACCAGGCATAAAGAAATCAATGATTGCCAGATCAAACTGTCCGTTAACCGCCTTTTTAAGCCCTTGCTCGGCATCATCGGCCAGTTCTACTATATATCCAGCAGCTTTTAAGACCTTTTGATACTGCATTTGCACTGTTTTTGAATCATCAACCAGTAGAATTCGTCCAGGATTAGACAGTTTGGTTGGACTGGTCAGACGGTTTGTAAATGCGAGTGTGCGAAGGTTAATCTGCTCAGTTGATTGGGCTTTGAGTGATAAAACTGCGACATCAGGATGGCGCAATGAAAACCGGATCAAAAAATCCTGGTAAATTGGAGAAGTGAAGTCAACAATCAGGCCAGATGGTTCAGGGTTGAGTTCCAACCAACGTTGCAACCGGGCGACCGTTCCAAAAACAAGTACTTTTATCGATTGTTGTTGTTCAAGTCTGTCTAAAAGATACTGAAATCGTTCAAAATCAGTTATTAATGCTAATACAATCTGAGTCAATTAAGGTTACCGCATACTAAGATACCTTTAGCATAGACTAATTTTCTATACGAAAAAACCTATATGCCAGAAAGTTGCTCAATTTGCCACCCTTTCAGTGCTCAACACTGAAAGTTAACAATGTGCCCAGGAAAGAAAGAGAACTCTATTGATTACCAGTATAGTTGGACGAACAGTCGATGACCTTAAGATAACCAGCAGTGATTCCCCTCCAGCTATTGAAAGCTTATATGGATACCGATACGGGTTAGCTACCTGTTGCCCGGTTCGCCTTTTATAACACCGCTAGTATCAATTATCCACAGTATTTCAATAACTTACTATTTATCTACCGGCTTATCGCTGAAAACCTTCACGCCATTGAACATCGCAGATATCAAGCTATTTCGTTGGCGGACTTCCGCCAGAATAACACCTGAGATATGCAATATTATCGCTCCTAAAAGAATATAGAATGTATAAACATGAGTGATAATAAAGGGTTTCCGGAAATCTCTCATAGCCGCGTATGCATCAGGATTAATGCCTTCTTTAGAGCCTGGAGTCAATTGGATAGCTTCAGTAGTTGCTGGATTTTTATGTGCAATCCACTCAACAACTCTTTCACCGAAAGGTGGCATATATAAATCCGTGCCTGCTAATACTAATCCGGTCGCAGCCTGAATGGTTAGCAGTACAAACAATAATGTTACCATTAAACGGCCGAGAGGATTGTGGCCGAGATATTGAGGTGCCTCTTTTCCTCTAACACCAACCATATACGCCTTTAATGAAGCTAGAAACCCTCTTCCAAAAGGAAGGATAGCTCTCCATCGGGCATGGGTATTACCAAACCAGCCCCAGATAATTCTAATAATCAGATTAATCGCAAACAGATAACCAATGTAAACATGAAACGTTTTTAATAGTATTTTTCCTTCTCCACTCACACCAATCAATTTACTATTAAGAATAATCACTCCTATAGTGATTAACCCGAGAATACAGAGCAGGTTAATCCAATGAAAACAGCGTGTAACTCTATCCCACACGGGATAATAACTCAGTTTATTATTGACCAAATTATCGTTGGACATATTCTTTTCCTTATAAAAATTTTTATTAGTCTAGCGAGTAAAACTTAACTCAATATTAACCCAACTGCTAGATTTCGCTGAACAATTAAAAATATCTGCTTATTTTTCATAAAAATATTTGCGCGTTTATATAAACAAATAGAATCCATAAGTCAGTGTTTATCCAAAATTTGTCTATAAACACATAAAAATAGACTAATCACCAGATTATCCGCTATTTATTCTGTTCTAAGACCTATTATGGTCCAGATGATACTTTGCTAAGAGCTTGTTTTAAGTGCAATAATCATCTATTTTTGTTGTATATTGCCGTTTTCCAGAATAAATTATTGACTCATAAAACTTAACTGCTTTTAACAATAAATAAAAGTAATCAACACCCAGATAGCTCAAAACAGCTAACATATTCACGCTAACCTTTGGACTGTTAGAAACATGTTTTAGCTCAGTAGTCAAAGGCTAATTAATGAACATCAACAAGCGACAACTGAATGAATTTATCTTTCTGGTAACAACCGCTTTAATAACATTTCTTCTCTCAGGTTATTTTGATATTTTAGAGAAATTTGTTATCTTTAGTAGTCAGCATGAAGAATTTGAACTTGATGAGTTATTTTCTACAGCGGTAGTACTTTCGATTTTCTTGATAATCCTATTAATTAGAAACAACTACTTATTAAAAATAGAGATTAAAAATCGCATTGCAGCTGAACAAAAAATTAAAAACCTGGCGGATTGTGACCCGCTTACTGATTTACCTAACAGACGTTTATTTCTGCGTAAACTCGACTTTATATCTAAGCAATCAAAACGTAATAAAACTCGACAAGCAATTCTCTTTATAGATATTGACAACTTCAAACAGGTCAACGATAACAATGGTCACAGCACCGGTGATCAATTATTGTGTCAATTTTCTCAAAGGGCAAAAAGCTGTATTCGTGAAGTCGATATATTAGCACGAATTTCCGGAGACGAATTCGCAATTATCATCACTGATATAGAAAAAGAACAAAATGCCTC
>CBDUHU010000374.1:0-4493 GCA_965366725.1 uncultured Kangiellaceae bacterium | reverse complement strand
TTCAGGTACAGGTCTTTTTTTATTTCGTATTAAATCAACAAGTATTCCTGAGAAAAAACAACCATAAGTGATTATTTTTAAAAAATGAGAAATATTAAACCGATTATCAAATAACTCCATACCTCCTAAGCCTACATAAAACTGAGTCAACAATTGAGGCAACGTGCTTAATAACACACCATATTTTATCCAGTCAGGGTAATGTAAGTACCACCGCAAGAATAATATTCCGGAAGAAAAATAAACTAGCGAAGATACGATATTGTATGTATCAAGATTAGTAATTTCTGAAAGTATTATTTTATTATGTTCGTTAACATAGGCAGAAACTATAAAAACAGCTGACAAGATAACAAACAATAGTCCAACTAGTATAATTAAATAAATTTTCTTAGTTTCATTATTCTTAGTAAAGAAATCAGCAATTCTTTTTCTTCCTGGAAAAAACAGATTAAAAGCCACAGCCAGAACTATCATTAAGATGCTAAATAACCGCGAAATATTCCAGCGACTAAGAATAAGTTCTGAACTGTACTCATTAGCAGAAATTAGCTGACTGATATTTATTATGTGGAATATGTCAGTAAGACCAATACAGAATAATGCAAGCCCGATAACAACTACAAAAGGACTTCGATAGCGAAAATAGTGTATCAAAGCGATAACGCCACTCGCGACAGCGATAGTCACTCCAGTCCACTCAAGAAGAATGTAGATAAGAAAACTGCTCAGCGAGTATTGCTCCGCTGATTGAGCTGTGAAAAGTGTTGAATCTTTATCTAAAGAAATTGATACAAATGAAAAATCTACACCTAAAACATTCAAAATATATGGTGTTATACAGATTATCAGCACTAGCGCAAAAACTCTCGCTTTAGCGGAAAAATCCCTTGTAAGGCCTTTATTACTCATGATTTAGCATTAAATAACCTGACACGGACAATTACCAACTAGTTTGAGCTTGCTAGCCTTAAACTCCATGTTCATTATAAGTGATTAGTTGAAAAAGATACTTCTTCTAAGCATAGCTCCTTTTAGTTGTTTCGCAAGACATCAATATGCACTATTGAACAACTGATTTCATGTTTTAGATAGAGGTCGAAATTTATTTAGTTATGGCAAACTCCAGGTGACTTAAAAACTCCCAGGTTTTCCAACTCGTCTAGTATTTCCAGGAGTCTCACCGGTAATTTTTTTGTAAACTTTTCGAAAAGCAGCTTCAGATTCATAGCCGCACGCTTCAGCAATTCTGATGATTGAATCGTCAGAATTGACTAACAAATGTTTAGCTTCCTGCATACGCCATGCAGTTAGATATTGCATCACAGACATTCCAACGAGTTGATTAAACCTGGCTGCAAATGATGAACGTCCCATTGCCGCTTCATCAGCCAGACTTTGCAGTGACCAGCTAAACTGTGGCTTTGCATGAATACAGGCCAGGGCACGACCTATTTTTTCATCAAACATTGCTACAAGTAGACCGGAATCCAATTTTCCAGCATCAATTTGTTGTCGGATAATCTGAATAAAGAGCAAATAAGCAAGTTGATTAACTACAGCATAATAACCTGCTTTTTCTTGCCGCAATTCTCGCATCATAAACTCAATAATCATTCTAACTTCTGGATTATAACTCTGCTCTGCCAACGCAAGAGTAATCATTTCTGGCAACGAATCTAATAACGGCCAGGCGGCTTTGTGTTTAAACTCAAAAAAACCACACACCAGGTTAGTACTATTTTCTCCCGAACTAACAATCTCTGCATTTATAATTGTTTCGTCAGGCTGCTCTTCCGAACTGGCAATAACATGATGATGGTCATGGGGAAATACAACCAGATCACCCGCCGAAAGAAGCCTGCTTTGTTGACCTTCCATATGTAACCAGGCTTTTCCGCTTCCAATTAGATGAAACGGAATTCTTCGACTGCCTGAAGTATCGACAGCCCAGGCGCCGCAGAAATTCCCATCAACGTAGACTTCAGCACAAAGCTCAAGACGTGAAAGCACCAGACTAAGTGAATCCGACTCATTAAGACATAAATTTGGACGATTAGACATATTTTGTGCACTAATAGGCATAGTTAGTATGAATAACAGTGATTATAGTTACATTACTGGTTGGCAACAACCTGATGATTGATAACCTATTCAATAAGTTTATTTAAGGAACCATATTATGAAAGCGATCTATAACATATTAACCCGCATATCCGTCACCTTACTGCTAGTCACCGGACTAATTGGCGGTGCGCAAGCTGCTACACCACAAACACGGGATGATGGAGTAACGGTCATCCACCTTGATGAATACAATGGATATTTTGCGGCAAAAGAAACAGTGGCAAGCTTGAAGGCTGGTCAATATGAATTCATCATTACCAATAAAGCCGACAAACTAGTTGGATTTCAAATTCAGAGTTTAGCAACTAAAACCAACCTGGATATGTTCCCACTGGAACCCGGTGAAACACGTACCTCGAAAGTGACAATCACTAAAGATGGTGTCAGATTCCGCTGCCCAATCAATCCAACTCCATGGTATGACCTTGACGTGATCAAATAATCAAGTATTTACCAGACTTAATAAACTGAATTATCAGCGCCTGGTTATTCAGTATGGTTAAACCCTGGATAGCAGCCAATCCCCCTGTTGGCTGCTATCTATCAACTATTGGTGACCTGATTAACAAAATATCATCGCTCTCAAAATGCTGATAATTGTTTAAGCCTAAGTCATTGAAATTCTATCAATTTTTTCTGGCACGGTTTTCGCGTTATAAACAGCCAACAACTTCTTTTACTTATGGAAAACATAATCAATCAGGAAAATTCATTTGTGAATAAATTAGCCATTTTGCTCTTTGTTTGTAGTTACATTAGTTCAATTTCCGCAGAGCCACCAACTAGCCTTAGCTTTATTCTGGATAATGATATATTGGTTCCGGGCAATAGAGATCAGGATTATACCGGCGGACTAAGTTTTACTTATAGTATCAACCAAGCACAATCCTTCCCATTAATAATGCGGGAACCATTAAAATCTTTAGATGACTTCTTTAATATTCCACAAGAAACCTCAAATGCTTATACCATTGAAGCAGGAGTGTATGGGTTTACTCCTGAAAATACTGAAAATGGTATTCCATCTTCATTAGACCGCCCTTATGCAAGTTTAACTTACTTTTCAAATTCGCATGAAAGAGTTAATTTCAAAGATAATAGTGCAACACAAAGTGTATTAACTGTCGGTTTTTTAGGTCTTGATATTTTTCCAGAACTTCAAGATGAAGTTCATTCTATTACAGGAAGCCATCAACCAAGAGGGTGGAAATATCAAATTTCAGACGGTGGAGAATTGACCGCACGCTATCAGATTTCAAAGCAAAAAGCGGTGGAAACTTCTCATCCAAATATTCAGGTTAAAACTTCACAACACTTTTCTGTTGGATATATAACCGAAGCAAGTTACGGGATTAATGCCCGGTTTGGTCGGTTCAATTCAAACTGGTGGAGTTTTCATCCTGAACAGTCAGCGTATCTAGAACAACGCTCAAGTGAAGCGGGCCATACAAATGAGCGTTTCTTTTTCTCCGGTCTAGCGGTGAAAGCTCGTGCTTATAATGCGTTTCTCCAGGGGCAGTTTAGAGATAGCGAGATAACTTATGAGCATGACCAATTAAACCATCTTCTTGTAGAAATGTGGCTTGGCTACACTCACTCTTTTACTAACGGTTATCAAATCAGCTACATCTTAAGAGCACAAAGCTCTGAAATAAAGCATGGCGCTGGCGATCGTAACCTGATTTGGGGCGGTATTTTATTCAGTAAAACCTGGTATTAGTTATATTTGAGGAGAAGGATAAGTCAATATATTCTCCTCAAAAAATAATAACTAGAACTTAAGTAGTATATTTTTAAAATTGCCAGTTCGAACTTCTTTCTCAGATGAAAGATACTGAACAGAAACCTCGGTCGCACTATGTTCGGCCAAACCAAAAATAAGAATATGCGACTGATCAGAACATAATCCTTCTCCTGAAACATAATCTCGATAAAGCACCTTTCCATCACTGCGGGTGACCGCAACCTTTGCAGCGATTGAATTCACTGTGTCAGGCAACTTGACCTTTAAATAATTTGCACTACCGCCGGCATTAATAAACCCTTTAGGTCTACCAGCAATATTAATATGTACTATGTCTGGATAACCATCATTGTTAAAGTCAGCAGTAATTGGAGAAATACCAAAAGCATTATTGATTACATTACTTTGTTCACCAGTTTCTGCAAACTCTCCATTTTCCGTTTGTATCAAAAAACGCCCTGGTAATCTTAATGATTCAAATTGATGAATGGGGAAACCAATGTAGTTCTCTGAGACAACTAAATCATCTCTCCCATCGAGGTTGAAATCTTCAAAAACAGCCCCCCATGAAAACTCATATTTTGCAAGTTTACCCTGATTAGCAATATCTTCAAATTGAAAA
>CBDUHU010000373.1:0-4505 GCA_965366725.1 uncultured Kangiellaceae bacterium | reverse complement strand
ATAACCGCTACATATAGTGCGGATAAATACATCTTGCCGCCAGAAACATCTGATGGTGCAGTAATGTTTATTCCGGCAGAAAGTGTTTTTGCTGAGATCCATGGTCACTATCCTGAACTGGTTGAACATGCTTACCAAAAGAAAGTCTGGATGGTATCGCCAACGACATTTATGGCTATATTAACAACTGCATCTGCGGTGATTAAAGATGAACAAACACGTCAACAGGTTCATATTATTAAACGACATCTGTCTGCTCTGGGGAAGGATTTTGTTCGTTTTCAGGGACGTATGGATAGTTTATCCAGGCATATGGGGCAGGTGAGCAAAGATGTTGAACTTGTCCACACGTCAGCACGTAAAATTTCAACCCGGTTCGACAAGATTGAACGAGTAGAACTGGCTAATGAAGAAGATATTGATTCACTGGTTGATATTAAAACACCCCAAATAAACTCAACAACCGATTAAATTGACAGATGATTTTCTTATTAAAACTTTTACTGCTTAGGACAAAATTAAATTATCTCATCAAATTTTAGACATTTGTCTCATTAATATCCTTTTTATTCTCTTCCAGTGAAAATTTGAACTATATTCAAATTAACCATAATCGCAAAAAGGATTGTTAAATTGCCAGTTGCTAAATCTATTATTGAGTTGCTTAAATGTTCGGGTATTGAGTATCAGATCATTAAACTGCCAGTGGCAATGGATAGTCAGAGGGCTGCTCAATACCTTGGCGAAGATAGTGGGAATTTTATCCGTATTGTTGGGTTTAAAGAAGGTGCTGATGTTTTAGTGGTGGCCGTTCCTTACCCTTATATGATCGATACCAAGGTTCTGTCAGATTTAATCGATGATGATTGCTATGTTTTAGCTAATGAGCAATTAGCCAGTTACTATAAAGGATGTTCCGGTAACAGTTACCCACCAATTCCCGGTGCTTTCAATGTTCATTTGATAGTTGATAATAGTCTCCTTGATTTACCGGAGGTTATTTTGGAAAGTGGTGATCCGGAAGTTTTGATTAAACTGGATAAAATCAATGCTAACCTGCTATTTCAGGAAAGCGAGAGTTTGTGTTTTGGGGTAAGTCCCAATATTTTGTATGCTCGTAAGTCAAAAGGGGAAACTGGTGATAATCTGGTTGATGCCAGTTTCACACCAATGCGATTAAAACAGCGTATAGACGAGACGTTTGATTTGCCTGCAATGCCGGAAATAGCGCAAGATATTATGCGCTTAAGAGTTGATCCAGGTGCCGATGCTACTCGGCTTGCCAAAATTGTTCGCCGTGATCCCTCATTAGCGACTCAGGTAATTAGTTGGGCTAGTTCGCCATATTATGGTTATCAGGGTAAGGTTGACTCTGTTGAAACTGCGATTGCCAGGGTATTGGGGTTTGAGTTAGTGATGAACCTTGCGCTTGGCATTACAATTGGAAAGTGCTTGAAAGTACCAATGGATGGCCCCCTTGGAGTGAGAGAGTTTTGGAAACAGGCTATCTATTCTGCTTGTCTGGCTGAAAAACTCTGTCGGGCAATGCCAATTAATCAGCGACCAGAAAGAGGATTAATTTATTTAAGCGGGTTGCTGCATAATTTTGGTCATTTACTCCTGGGACATATTTTCCCCCCTCAATTCAGACTGGTTAATAATGCGGTTGAAGTGAACCCGCAAATAGCGATTGAAGATATTGAATATTATATTTTAGGTGTTACTCATGAAGAAATGGGAGCCTGGTTAATGAAAAACTGGCATATGCCAGAAGAGTTAATTGTGGCTGTTCACCGACACCATCAGGAAGAATTCTGGAGCAAAAATGCCGTCTATTCTAATATTGTATTAGTGACTAACCGAATGTTAAAGCGGTTGAATATAGGCGATTCACTTGTTACAGACTTACCAAAATCAACACTTGACCTACTATCTCTTAAAGAATCTGATGTTGAAGCGGCATTTGAAGATATTCAATCTGAAGCTGAAGCACTTGATATCATGGCAAAACAGCTAGTGGCGTGACCCCATCTTTGTTCAACCGGTAACCTGATTATATTACATTTTGCTCTGGCTCAAAGAGACTCTGATATAGTTCAGTTAAAGTTCAGTTTATTTTTTCTATACTTAAAGCCATAGAGCAATTAATGCAATAAGAAATTTAGTTGTGCTATTCTGTGGGCTTTATCGATACTTTACCCAATTTCGGGTAATCTGTTTAAAGTTCGGGATTGTGAGCATTTGTCTTTGTCAAAACATGAGTTATTTATGAAGAATATCTGTCTAATACTGGTTTTATGTTGTCTGTCCTTTACTGTCAGTGGGAAAGACAGGAAGCAACCAAAAGGAAAACAGATTGATTGTCAGCTTATTTCTAGTCGCGACGCTATTAAAAAGGCTAAAAAGAAGACAAAAGGAAAAGTTGTTAGCGTCAAATTAAACAAGAGAGGAAATAAGTCGGTTTATCGTGTTCGTGTTCTGGTGGGTGAAAAACGGATTAAGAACATCACTATTAAGGCTTGCAAATAGAATTATGAAAATATTGATTGTTGAAGATGAGCAACAGCTTAGAGATAACCTGGTTAATTCGTTCAAAGAAGTCGGTTATGCTGTAGAGACTGCTGAAAATGGTGAAGATGGTTTATTTCTGGCAACTGAATATCCAATTGATTTAGCAGTGGTGGATATTGGTTTACCGGGCATGTCGGGTTTGGAGTTAATTACCCGTTTGCGCGAACAAGATAATCAAATCCCGGTCATTGTTTTAACTGCGCGAGATTCCTGGCAAGATAAAGTTGAAGGTCTTTCTACAGGTGCTGACGACTACATGGCAAAGCCTTTTCAATTTGAAGAATTGTTAGCACGTTGTAATGCTCTATTAAGACGAAGCGCTGGATTTGCATCCCCTAAAATTAAATTTGCTGATATTGAATTAGATACCATGGCACAAAGTGTTGCAAAATCTGGTCAGGTTATCGAGTTAACCGCTTACGAATATAAAGTAATTGAATACTTGTTCTTAAATCCCAAAAAAGTTGTCTCCAAAACTGAACTAACTGAGCACATCTATGAACAGGATTTTGATCGAGACAGTAATGTTTTAGAAGTTTTTGTCGGACGTTTACGTAAGAAAATTGATCCTGGACAAACGATAAAACTTATTCAGACACTTCGCGGCCAGGGGTATCGGTTAAACCCTGAATATCTTTGATAGTAGCTGATTTAATGAAAGTCTGGTCTCTTAAAAAGCGTATGGCACTGGTCAGTTCGATTGTTCTTATTGTCGCGTTTTCATTAATTTACCTGGTTACCAAGTCCGCTTATATCAATGCAAGTAAGTCACGAATACAGGAAAGCCTTACTGCACAGATATATGCTTTAATGGCGGTAGCAGAAGATCGTGACGCTCAACTTACCATCCCCGAATTGTTACGAAATGATCAGTTGAACCACTTGAATTCAGGTCTAATTGCGTATGTTCTTGATGTCGATGGAGATTTAATCTGGCGTTCACGTTCAAGTGATACTTATGCTTTTCTACCCGAGATTTCGTCGAGATATTCATTGCAGGAAATGCTTGAGTCTGAATTAGATGGGCGTCAGTTTTTCTGGGTGGGAGACAGAATAATCTGGGAACATGAAAACGGAATGGAAGGGGAATATCTGTTTCTCATTGGCGAACGCCAATCGGTATTATTAGCTAGTGTACGGCAATACAAAAGAGAAATTGCTCTCTGGTTATCTGTTACCGCAATTGTCTTGATTCTGGTACTAATTATTGCATTAAATCTTTCTTTGTATCCATTAAAGGAAGCACAGGATCAAATCGAAAAGGTGAGCGCTGGCGAAATTGACAATGTTAAGGGTGAGTTTCCTGCTGAGCTACGTCCGCTAACTTCGAGTATCAATCAGTTGCTAGTGACGGAAAAACTGCAGAAATCTCGTTATCGCGATACACTTGGAAATCTGGCTCATAGTCTAAAGACCCCTCTGGCTGTGATCAAAAATGAGCTGGAAGCAAAAACACAACTACCATCAGTTTCTCAAATAACTAAACAGGTTCAGCGTATTGATGATATTGTAAAGTATCAACTCAATCGATCAGTGATTAGTGCTGGTCAGGTGATGAAAAGAAAAACTATAATTGAACCTGAGGTTGAGAAAATAGTTGATGCGTTGAAAAAAATACATTCAGTAAGAGGGTTAGATATATCGGCCGATGTTCAATCTGAGTGCTGTTTCCCCGGTGAACCAGGTGATTTAATGGAGCTTGTTGGTAACCTTGCAGACAATGCTTGTAAATGGGCCAGGAAGAAGGTCGCTATTGTTGTCTATAATCAAAACAAAGATCTCTATCTGATTGTTAAGGACGACGGTGCGGGTATTCCCGAAGAAAAGAGAAGTCAGATACTTGCTCGTGGAAAGAGACTCGATCAAAAAGCTGAAGGACAAGGCCTGGGTCTTTCCATAGTTTTGGATATCGTCAATAATTACCGTGGGAAAAT
>CBDUHU010000372.1:0-4532 GCA_965366725.1 uncultured Kangiellaceae bacterium | reverse complement strand
CCGCTTATTCCGCCGCATAAGGAATGAACTTGAGTAACTCCAAGGTTTTGTAGCGATTGTGCTGCCAGCGCTGAGCGGCCCCCTGATTTGCAATAGAGAAAAATTTCTGTAGTCGCAATATCATCATTAAAGAAAGGTTTAATCTGCGGGTGGTCAAAAATCGCAAACTCAATGAGTCCTCGGGGTATATTGATTGAATGACTAATAAAACCCTGCTCATATTCGTTGGCTTCACGAACATCTATCAATAGCTTTTTTTGGTCAATAACCTGACAGATGACCTGATTATCACATTCTTTGATTACCTGTTTAGCTGATTTTACCAAGTGCATGGGAGTTAACATCAAAATCGTCTCCTGTTCATCGTTGTTTCTTTTGGCTCTGTTCTATCATAACAGAGGATTAATATTAGCTATTGCTAATATTGCGATTGTACTCTAAAATTGTTTAATAAAATAGTGGCTTGTCAGGTTAAATAATATAATGTCAAACAGCTTGGTTTCTTTTTCAGTTTCTCGCCCGGTATGGGTGTATTGGATAATTCTAATAGTAACTCTGGTTACTGCGGGTTTGATTATCAATATTAAGATTGATACCGACCCAGAGAATATGCTTCCGGAAGACTCTACCGCTCGAATTTATCACAATCAGATAAAAAAAGAGTTTCAATTAGACGATATTATTGTTGTTGGTGCTGTTGCCCAAAATCATACTTCAATTTATAACCCTTCTTCGTTAAAAGACCTTAAGCTATTAACTAATGCGGTATTAACTATTGATGGTGTTCAATCGAGAGATGTTAATGGATTGACTACCATTGATAATATTGAACAGGATGAATCGGGCAATATACGGTTTGAGTGGATGATGGCGAGTCCGCCGGAAAATCAATTACAAGCTGATTCAATTCAACGAAAAGCATCAAGATTACCACTGGTGGTAAATAGTCTGGTGTCCGCAGATGAAAAAGCAGCAACGCTTTATATACCTATTGCTGATAAAAACGAAAGCTATCGAATTGCACAACAAATAACCGAGATTGTTTCATCTTTATCTGACGCCAATGATTATCATATCACTGGATTACCGGTCGCTGAAGATACCTTCGGCTTTGAAATGTTTGTTCAGATGGGGATTTCTGCACCCACAGCAGCAGTGGTCATCTATTTATTAATGCTCTACTTTTTTAGAAGTGCCAAACTTGTTATTGCGCCGATGATCGTGGCTATGTCGACCGTTATTATCATCATGGGAGTGATGATAGGAATGGGATATACTGTTCATATAATGAGTTCGATGATAGCTATTTTCTTAATGCCAATTGCGGTGGTCGATTCGGTGCACCTGATGTCCGAATTTGTTGATAGTTATCGAAAGGAAAAATGCGCCAAAGAGGTTATTGCAAAGGTAACCAATCACTTATTTAAACCGATGCTATTTACCTCGATTACTTCGGCAGCAGGTTTTTTCTCTTTGACTTTGACGCCAATCCCTCCGGTACAGATTTTTGGTATTTTTGTTGGTTCTGGAATTCTGTTGGCGTTTTTACTGACCATTGTTTTTATTCCCGCTTATGTATCAAGAATGACTGAAAGTCAATTGCATAAAATGCAAATAAAACTTTATCAAGGCGAAAAATCCAAAAGTATTATTGCAAGAGTATTACCTGCCTGGGGGATTTTTAGTATCAGTCGGCATAAGTTGATTCTGGCTATCAGCTTTTTAATCGTTATTTTTTCTGCGGTTGGTATTAGCAAAATAGAAATAAATGATAATCCTGTTCGCTGGTTTAAAGCTGAACATCCAATAAGAGTGGCTGACAGAGTTTTAAATCAACATTTTGCAGGTACCTACGATGCTCATCTTGTATTTGAATTTACAGAAAAAAACAAGTTAATTGGAGAGTGGGAAAAAGAGATAAGTGACTTGTTGATGAAGTTATCTTTGAGCGAATCGGAGAGAACTAAAATTCAAAACTTTATGATTAATTATAATGATGTTGATCCTTTTCAGGATTTCCTGATAATGATTGATGACTTATTGTTTGATGTTTCTCCCGAAAATGAACTAGAAATGCAGCGTTTAGTCAATATTACAGAAAACTATTCGTTAAAATCTCGCTTTTTTATTCACCCTGAAATATTAAGCTATATCGAATCAATGCAGGTGTATTTGTTATCGACTGGTAAGGTTGGTAAATCTAATTCAATGGTCGATTTTGTTAAGACGGTTAATCGAGAGTTATATAGTGGGGCAGAGGATGATTATAAAATCCCCTTGACCGCAAAAGGCGTTTCTCAGACTCTATTACAATTTCAATCGTCACATAGACCACAGGACTTATGGCATTTTGTTACGCCAGACTATTCAAAAGCATTGTTATGGTTACAAATGAACAGTGGGGATAATAAGGATATGTCTGCGGTTATAGCGGAAGTTAATCATTTTATTTCACAGTCTCCTTTGCCAGAAGGTGTCACTGTTAACTGGGCCGGGAAAGCTTATTTAAATCTGGTTTGGCAGGATCAAATGGTTTCGGGGATGTTTGAGAGTTTGACGAGCGCTTTTGTTATTGTTTTTATAATGATGACCTTACTTTTTCGTTCTGTTATTTTCGGCTTTTTAGCAATGCTTCCATTGTCAATTACCATCCTGTTTATGTATGGAATGATTGGTTGGAGTGGAAAATATTATGATATGCCAATCGCAGTATTGTCTGCATTGACTTTAGGGTTATCGGTAGATTTTGCGATTCACTTTATCGAAAGAACAAAAACAATTTATTCAATGACAAATGACTGGCAGCAAACTATCAGTCAAATGTTCAATGAACCGGCGAGAGCTATTACCAGAAATGCACTAGTGATAGCATTCGGCTTTACACCTTTATTATTAGCACCATTAGTACCTTATATTACCGTTGGTGTATTTTTGGCAGCAATCATGGTGATTTCAGCACTAGTGACCATTTTATTACTTCCTGCAAGTATGGAAATAATGAAGAATTATTTGTTTAACCTGAAAAAGGAAGGATAGCTATGCAATTGATAACTGCTATTAGTGAATCTCTTAAGCTAAAAACTTTAGCCAAGGTCAAAGTCTATTGGTTAGTTTGTTGTTTGTCAGTTTGTGGTTATTTCTTTTATAGCCCAAAGTTAATTGCTGAACAACAGTTGAGTCCTCAGGAGTTGGTTGAAAAAGCTTCTCTTAGTGCCTACTACGGGGGTGATGATGGACGAACAATGGCAAGAATGAAAATTGTTGATAGTAACGGGCGTAAACAAACCCGTCAATTTACCATATTGAAAAAGGACATTGAAAATGGCGGAGAACAAAAATTTTTAATTGTCTTTTCCAGACCTTCGGATGTAAAAGGAACCACTTTTATGGTTCATAAAAAGGTAAATAACAATGATGATGATCGCTGGCTTTATCTTCCTGCGCTTGATTTGGTAAAACGTATTTCCAGTGGCGATAAAAGAACCAGCTTTGTCGGTTCGCACTATTTTTATGAAGATATCTCTGGACGCTCAACCTCTGATGATAAGCATCGACTATTAGAGACAAATGAAAAATTTTATTTGTTAGAGCATACACCTAAAAATCCTGAAAGTGTTGAATTTAAAAAATATAGAACCTGGATTAATAAGCAAAATTTTTTACCAACAAAAATAGAATATATTGATTCCAGTGATAAAGTTTATCGAATAATAGAAGCATTGGAAGTTCAAAATATTCAGGGGATTCCAACTGTAAGCAAGGCAAAAATAACCAACCCTCTGGATCAGTCGTATACCCTTATGGAGTTCAGGAGAATGACCTATAATATCGGTATTCCGGAGAATTTGTTTAGCGAGCGATCGCTGAGAAGTCCACCAGTTAAATGGTTAAGAAGTAAACGCTAATGAGTAAAAGTTGTTATATCTTTCTCTTGCTGATTTTATCATTCCAATTAGAGGCGAATGAAGAGGAAAGCTGGGATGAAGAGTGGGAGGAGGAACAGGCTTATCAGATCAATCACAAGCTATCATACGGGTATAGCCAGATATTAACCGATAGTGATTTTAATCAAAAAAACTCTGTGATGAATGAGGCTAGAGCTATCAGTCAGTTTGAGTATCAGGGTGATGAGCTAATTCTCGACTTTGAATTAGAACTTCTTGCTGACCTTATAACTAAACAATACCAGGCTAATATTTACCAGGCAAATATGCTGATCCCTTTTAAAAATGGAATCGATCTTAAGATAGGCCGACAGGTAATAACCTGGGGCACTGGTGATTTATTGTTCTTGAACGACCTGTTTGCAAAAGATTGGAAGTCTTTTTTTAATGGACGAAGGGATGATTATCTAAAGCCGCCGGTAGATTCGATAAGAGTTAGTCATTATGGTAAAAATATTAACTTTGACATAGCATTTATGCCACGTTTTAGCGCTGATAGAATACCCAATGGCGAAAGGTATTCTTTTTATATACCGGGGGCGGGTATTATTCAGCCCCAACCTGAACTATTATTTCCAGCTCCCAGTT
>CBDUHU010000371.1:0-4539 GCA_965366725.1 uncultured Kangiellaceae bacterium | reverse complement strand
AAGAATCATCTATATTCTTGTTGTTAGCTGAAATAATATAGCCAGCGGATGGGTTATATTGTTGCGGCATTTCTGCGAAAGGAATTGTTCCCTTCCACATATTTTTCGGGTCTGCTCCCATTACAGGCAAAGCACCAATCCCTTGATTACGCAACGGAATTCTACCAACTCCGATAAAGCCAATATTATTACTAATATCGGCATACAAAAGATTTAGCGCAGGCGCAACATGATAACTCACAGCTTGTTTAAAGCTTTCCCAATTACTTGCATAACTAAGACGAAAAAAAGATTCATAGGTTGTGTCATCTTTATCTAATGCGGTCCAACGCAACGCTACCGGCTGCTCAACACCTTTAACAACATCACTAATAATAGGACCATGAATAGAACTTCTTACTTGAATTTCAACTGGCGCTAACGGACGACGCACTGTAGAAGGAAAGTCAGGCTTTACCTGAATAGTTTCATGACGCGTTTCAAAGTCTTTCCATTGTTCGCCAATTTTATATTTGGACGGATTACTTACGGCTGGCTGCTCAATGTAAAGATCCTGAGCGTCAGCCATCATATTAGTTCCTCCCCATGCGATATGATCATTTCTTCCAAAAACCACAACAGGAAGTCCGACCAGACTCATCCCTGAGGCACTTAACCGTTCACCTTTTTGGTTAACTGCATACCATGTTGATGGTATTTGAAGTCCCAGGTGCGGATCATTTGATAAGATAGGATTTCCAGATTGGGTATGCGCTCCGGAAACAACCCAACTATTACTACCTGTATAGCGGTTACCCAGGTTTAACTCCCTTTCAATATCATCTTGTAAACTTAATATTTTGGAATAGCCTTCTATTTCATTTTTTCTGATCGGATTGCTTTTATCGCTTAGCAGGGAAAATTTATGTGAGAAAATTGTAGCAATCTGTTCTTCTTCTAAATATTGAGCTGCAACAAATGCACGCAACTCCTCTCTAAAATTCCCGGCCAGATTTAGCGCAAACATTTTTGACCAGGCCAGGGAATCTTCACTCTTCCATGGTTCTGGCTTAATATTAAAAGTTAAAAATTCAACCGGAAGTGTTTTATTAAGAGATAACCACGCATTAATTCCCCTGGCGTAGGCATCCAAAGAATTTTTAGCTTCAACCGATAAGTTTTTTAGTGCCTCTTTGGCTGATGGATATATGCCAAGCGTTCTAATCCAGATATCGCGTTCAACCATGTCACGACCAAAAACTTCGCTGAGCCGTCCCTGACTGGTTCTACGTTGTAATTCAAGTTGCCACAAACGATCTTGAGCATGTACATAGCCCATTGCAAAATAAACATCTAAATCACTTGATGAAGAAATTGTTACAATTCCATTTCTATCCCGAGCGATATCAACGTTACCTTGTATACCAACAACAGTTTGGGTGCCATTACTTACTGGAAGCGCAGCGAGTATTTGTATTCTATAGATGTGCCAGGAAATCAGGAGTATCGGTAGCAAAATAAATCCGACTAATCTCAAGGTTAGTGGGTAATTCTTTAACAAGGCAGTTCCCTCAGCGTTATCAATTCGTCCAATTTGACTTTAAAGCATTTGCAAAATTAAAACTTTTATTTGGTTGGCTTTGTATAAAATTGTTTTTTCTTTTGATGCAAATTCTTGCGGGGCTATATGTATCACTTCAAATGACTTATATCAATTAGTCTTCAATAAATTAAATGTATTTATATTTTTTTTATCTCGCTTAGCGATTAACTGACCCCAAAATATCTCAACAACAAATATTTTTTGATTTTTTTTAAAAATAAGTTGCTTTATTAAGAGCAGCGTTGAATTACTTTTCGCTATCAATAATTCATTGTTTGAAGCATAACCTGGCTTTGCCAGAAACAATCATTCAAATATCTATTCAATCAACATAAACCGCTTTTGATTGGTTTACCCTTTTAAGAATATTGGGTAACTGGTTGGGCCAAGTTAATATTTAATAAAAACATTTTTATTCGTTAAAAAATTTAACCTGGATTAAATAGTCAAGAATAGTTCGCTAATAAAGTAACAATTTTGTTCAGTTCAATTATTCACATCTTTTAACAATTAGGAGAATTGAATAAAAACCAATAAAAATTGAGATAGCTATAGCAATAATTAGAAATAAAATTAGTTCGAAAATAATTGCCTATATTATGAACAGCTACTTTATATCTGGGAATTTCAATGATATGATCGCGCCCAGATTCGAGACGAACACGCCAAGGAGTATGGATGTCACAAGCTAACTGGTTTCTCAGACCACAACCAAAGCCAAATGCAAATTTGCGTTTAATCTGCTTTCCCTATGCCGGGGGCAGCGCCTCAACTTATATTTCCTGGGCTAATCATTTACCGGAGAATGTCGAGTTAATCGCAGTTCAACCGCCAGGTCGCTCTACCAGGATGTTCGAACCTCCTTATGATGAAATGTCCCCACTGGTTGATAGTTTACTGGTACCTTTTTCTAATATACTGGATCGCCCATATATTATTTACGGACATAGTCTGGGAAGTCGAGTGGCATTCGAATTGATGGTACAGTGCCAAAAGGCAGGTTTAAAGCTACCAGCACATTTTATTGCATCAGGTAGTCGTGCCCCTTTCATTCCTGTACGCGAAAAGCAAATTTATAATCTGCCAGAGCTAGAATTTTTTAGTGAGCTTGAAAAGCTTAATGGAACCCCTAAGGAAGTATTGCAAAACGAAGAATTGATGAAGTTATGTCTTCCTTTGCTACGCGCAGACTTCAAATTAGCGGATACTTATTGCTCATCAAAAACAAAGATTAACAGTCCTGTTACTGTGCTTGGTGGTAGTAACGACGAGGGGATTTCACATGATGACCTTCAGAGTTGGGAACAATTATTTAATAATTCCGCCGATGTGCATATTATTCCAGGCGATCACTTTTTTGTTGAAAGCAACAAAAGTCAGGTGCTGCAAAAGGTCAATCAGATCATTGCAGAAACTATGAGGCTACCAGAAAGAGATCTTCAACCTTCAATTGCTGCTAATTACTAATTGATGCTATTTAACAAGAATGGCGAGTAGTTTTTGAAATAATTTTGGTACCAAAAGGAATACTCGCTACCAGATGAATAATGTTAACCTGAAAAATACACTCGATGATTTTATCACTCGAACAACTCTGGTAGATCTGAGTGATATTGGGCCGCTTTACTTATACCGATGCGACTATAACCTGATGGCGTATCGAACTGAGTTTTTTAGTGAGCTAGAAATTATCTTTCCAGATAACCTGAATAAAGCAGTCATTAAAAGACAGTCAGAGTACCTGGCAGGTCGCTACGCTGCTAAAATGGCACTGGCACAGTTAAGCAGCGATAGCTACGAAGTCCCTACAGGAAAACACCGTAGCCCGGTTTGGCCAGCTAATACCATCGGCTCTCTGACCCATACCAGCACAACAGCCTTTTGTGCGGTTGGACCTGCCAATAAAGTTGACTTTGTTGGAATTGACTTTGAAAACTGGTTACCAGATAAAACAGTTACGTCGGTGAAAAGCAGTATTATCAGCGAACGGGAAGAACTATTTCTTCAACGACAATCCATGTCATTTAATCATGCTTTTACCCTCACTTTTTCTGCCAAAGAAAGCCTGTTTAAAGCGCTTTACCCTATGGTTGGTTATTATTTTGATTTTAGTGCCGCTGAAATTCTATTTATATCAGAAAACAAAAGAACATTTAAATTAGTACTCACTCAAACTTTAACGCCCGAATTGACTGAAGGTATGTCTTTTACTGGTTCTTATCATCCTGAATCCGGAGCAATACTCACTATTATCACAAAATCAGGCACAATCAGTTAATTCACTGCCCAGTGAGTACTTCAACCTCAATATACATGCGACAGATAAACCGATGCCAGTAGCAGGCTACAGTCTTAATATTCCAGAGTTTAAGGTAATCCGACACTATTATCAGATATTGATAGCGATCAGGTTTTTAATCATTTGAAGGCGATTACAGAGAAGATAAATTGGAGCGGGAAACGAGATTCGAACTCGCGACCCCGACCTTGGCAAGGTCGTGCTCTACCAGCTGAGCTATTCCCGCTACAGGAAAAGAGTTTCAGATGAAACCTTTTTTAATGGTGCCCAGGGCCGGAATCGAACCGGCACGGTGTTGCCACCGAGGGATTTTAAGTCCCTTGCGTCTACCAATTTCGCCACCTGGGCATCAGATGGACTATTTGAATAACAACTTGCTTACTCAAATAATTATTCTTCAAATAAAAGAAGAATGGAGGCTGAGGTCGGAATCGAACCGGCGTACACGGAGTTGCAGTCCGCTGCATGGCCACTCTGCCACTCAGCCTAAATTATTATTTATAAATTAGATAAAAAACCAATTCTAAACAATTTTTTACTATACTTGAAGTCCTATATTAAAAAAACCTCGGTGGACTATTCGTACTTCCGAGGCTTAAATAATTTGGAGCGGGAAACGAGATTCGAACTCGCGACCCCGACCTTGGCAAGGTCGTGC
>CBDUHU010000370.1:0-4542 GCA_965366725.1 uncultured Kangiellaceae bacterium | reverse complement strand
AAACGACTCTGGAGCGTTTTTGAAGGTGTTAATACTTACAGTCTGGGGGGCGCAACAGAAGGTTCAATCTGGTCAATCCATTATCCGATAACAGAGGATACCAGTGAGTGGAAATCTGTCCCTTATGGAAAGCCGCTTTCTAATCAACGCTTTTATATTTTAAGTCCACAGCAACAGATATTGCCTTTTGGTATTGCCGGTGAGTTATGTATTGGTGGAGAGGGAGTTGCTCGTTGTTATTATGGTGATCAGGAATTAACCCATGGAAGTTTTATCCAACATCAGGAGCTTGGACAAAAACTTTATCGAACTGGTGATTTAGGGCGTTATATGCCCGACGGCAATATTGAATTTATCGGTAGAGTTGATTATCAGATCAAAATTCGGGGCTTTAGAGTTGAACTGTCGGAAATAGAGTTTCAGATTGAATCTGTTGACAATATCGAACAGGCAGTGGTGGTTGCCCTTGATCATGGCGCTAGTAAGAAATTGGTTGCCTATCTGGTACTAGAGAAACAAGTAGCAGATGCGAGTGAGCAAAAAGAGTTTGTTAGATCAGTTAAGACAAGCTTAAATAAAACGCTTACCGATTATATGGTGCCATCGGCTTTTATAATTCTTGATAAGTTACCATTAACCGCTAATGGTAAAGTTGACCGAAAAACTCTACCTGAACCTTCAGATGATGATTTTATCAGTCAGGACTATGTTGCACCTGTCAGTGAAAAAGAAGTGATCTTATGCCAATTATGGCAAGAGTTATTAGGTTTACAAAAAGTAGGTGTTCAGGACAATTTCTTTGAACTGGGTGGCGACTCAATTATTTCGATACAACTGGTTTCGAGGGCAAAATTAAACGGTCTGGTATTTACCATTCGCGACCTTTATGAACATCAGACCATATCTGAACTGGCGCTGGTGGTAACAGAACAACTGAATATTAAAGCGGAACAAGGTTGGGTCTCCGGTGAGAATATTTTGTTGCCAGTTCAACGTTCATTTTTTCAATGGGAGTTACCTGAGCAGAATCATTTTAATCAGTCAATATTGCTCAAAGCTCGAAGGCATATAACTCAACCGATGTTATTTTCAATGGTTCAGGCTCTCATTCAACGGCACGATGTTTTACGATTGAAATTTGAGCGTACTGAAACCGACTGGAAAGCGGAGTATCGTCCTTTTTCTGAACAACTGGTAGAAAGTACGATCAACTATATCGATTTAACTGAAAGTAACGGAAATATGGAGGCTATCTGTAATGAACTTCAGGCTTCAATGAATATTGAATCTGGTGAGTTATTCAAAATCGTATACTTCAAACTAAACCAGCAGGAATCTCGTTTATTTTTATTGGCTCACCACCTGGTGGTCGATGGTGTTTCATGGCGAATTCTTTTACCTGACCTGGAGCTTGCTCTGAGCCAATTAGATAATGATAAGCAGGTCAAGTTAGCCAGTAAAACAACTTCTTATCAGCAGTGGGCTGAATTTCTCAATGAATATTCTGAATCGACAGAAATGGCGGCAGAATATGATTACTGGTATCAGCAGCTATCGATCAAGACTTGTCCACTCTCCAGTTTACATCTTAGCGATAGAGAAATTAATTCATCAGGACTTAATAGTCTGGAAATAACTCTTGAACCGGGTCAGACAGAAGCGCTGTTAGGTGAATGTAATACTGCCTATCGAACAAATGTTGTTGAAATTTTACTCGCGGCGGTTTTTAGTGCTTATCAAGATTTATCCGGTGAAAAAGCATTGCGACTTGATATGGAAGGGCATGGTCGGGAAGTTCTTAGTCAAGACCTGGATATCACAGAAACTGTTGGCTGGTTTACCTCAATGTTTCCATTGGTTCTGGATAATCAGAATGGAAGTTTTGATGGTGATTTATTGAAACAGGTAAAAGAGCAATATCGTCGTTTACCACAAGCTGGTATTGGTTTTGGCCTGTTGACAGGAATCAAAAAAGATCAACAGATTTGCCAATTAAATCAGCAGCAGGGTGCGGGAATTATCTTCAATTACCTGGGACAGCTTGACAACAGCCAGCAAACCGATATGACATTTTCTCTGGCTGATGAAAAAACAGGTTTTTCTTCCAGTAGTAAAAATCCACAAATCGGCCCAATTGCCATAACCAGTCTTGTCAGAGAAAAACGATTAACCTTGGAACTTCGTTATCAGATAAATGCATTAAATACTGATGACGCAGAGATATTTATTGCGAATATCAATCGGTCGTTACAACAATATATAGAACATTGTTTGGCGATTAATGTTGCAAAAATAATGTCGGTTGAAGAACAAAGTTGTGAAGATTTGGAGGAGTTTACCGTATGAGTTTAACCCTTGTTAAGGCATGCTCTGATAAAGGCATTCAGCTTAAAGTTGTTGATGGTGAATTAAAAATTAAAGCACCTAAAGGCGCTATGACAAGCGAGTTACTGCAACAAATTAAACTGGCAAAAACGGAATTGATTAACTTGCTTGGTGGAGCTATTGACAGCGCGACCTTAACACCTTCTGATTTTCCTCTTGCAACTGTGAGCCAGACTGAACTGGAGAAACTGTCGGCAGACTATACCATTGCCGATCTTTATCCTGCCACCGCTATGCAGTCAGGTTTGTTATTTCATAGTGAAATGACTACCGGCGCATATATGACTCAACTTTTATTAACCATTAATCAGCTAGATGAGAATATTTTTAAGCAAGTCTGGCAAAAGATGATTAATCGGTATGATATTTTGCGAACAGCTTTTGTTTTATTAGAGTCAGGTTGGCATCAACTGGTTTTATCAAAAGCTAGTATTGATTGGCAGGTAATTGATATTACAGAACTCTCGGAGAAATCCCAGCTTGACTATGTCGCTCAAGCTAAGAGTGAAGATAAAAGTTTCGGAATTGTTATTGATAATCCGCCAATGATGCGGTTTCGCCTATTTAAGATCAGTGACAACTGTTATCAGATATTATGGTCACATCACCATGCCATAATGGATGGTTGGTGTTTACCGCTATTGCTTAAAGAAGTGATGGAACATTATCAATCCCAGCTGAGCGGTAAGCCACTTTCTTTATTATCACCATTTCAATACCGTCATTATATTCGCTGGTTGCAGCAGCAGGATGTTGAACAGGCTAAAGACTTTTGGCGTGAGCAATTGAATGTGATTGAAACAGCTTGTGGATTTCCAGAAAAAACAGCAGAACAAATTTCATCTGACAATTTTTATCAACATAAGATTGATAGCGCATTAACCAGTTCTCTCAATCAACTGGCTAAAAACTCTCGATGTACACTCAACAATATTTTTCAGGCAGCCTGGGGCTATCTACTCTCTTATTATAGTGGCCAGTCAAAAGTTTGTTTTGGTACTGTCATTTCGGGTCGTCCGGCCAGCTTGTCTGGTGTTGAACAGATGATAGGTTTGTTTATTAATACTATTCCGACGGTAATAGATATTGCTAGTGCTGAGACTGTTGAAAGCTGGTTGCCCTTGTTAAATAAACAACATGTGAGTGCTGACGAGTTTGGTTACCTGGGATTATTAGAAATTCAAAAATGTGCCAATATTGGACAGTTGTTTGATACGTTAATGGTGTTCGAAAATTATCCAATTAGTGAAGCGATTAAAGATGACGAGCAAAAAGCACCTTTTGCGGTCGACAAAGTGGAGTCATTTGAAGGTACTAATTATGGTTTGACTTTGATGGTACACGCTGGTGACAATCTCAGACTTGACTTGATGGTACAACCACAGCGTTTTGATGTTGAGTTAATCGAAGCACTACTCCCGCAGTTAGAACGCATACTACGGGCGATGGCTGAAAATAGTCAGACACTGGTGAGTGAACTTCCTGTGCTGTCGAGTCAACAGCAAACCGAACTACTCCTTCAGGGTTCTGCTCAATCAGCTGATTATCCCCAAAATAAGACCATTAACCAAATATTTGAACAGCAGGCAAAGTTAGTGCCAGACAAAGTCGCGTTAATTTGTGGTCAACAAAAACTGACTTATCAAATACTGGAACAGCAGGCTAATCGTGTTGCCAATTTACTTCTGCAACAGGGAGTGAAGCCACAAATGCTGGTTGGCCTGTGTGTCGAAAGATCAATTGATATGGTGGTCGGCCTGCTGGCTATTTTAAAAGTTGGTGGGACTTACGTGCCGCTTGATAGTGGCTATCCGCAAGCACGATTACAGTTATTATTGGAAGACACACAAATTAAGCATCTGCTAGCACAGACCAGAACTGCTAATAAATTAAATGCCGGTGATGATTTAAATATTATTAAAATGGATTGTCCTGAGCAGCTTAAAAAAATACAACTGGTATCTTCTGAAAAGCCACCTGTTAAACAACAATGCAGTCCTTCCGATCTGGCTTACGTGAGTTATACCTCTGGTTCAACTGGATTACCTAAAGGTGTAATGGTTCCTCATCTTGGAGTCGTTCGGCTGGTTACTAATCCGATGTTTATGCAGTTGAATTCTGAGAGTGTCTTTTTGCATGCTTCTTCTATTTCATTTG
>CBDUHU010000369.1:0-4548 GCA_965366725.1 uncultured Kangiellaceae bacterium | reverse complement strand
GCACATGTTGTTGTAGCTGAAATTAACCAACAGCTAGTTGCCTCTGGTTATGCACAGATAAAAGATTCCAAACCCTATATGAAACATTCGCGCTATGCTTATCTTGGTTTTATGTATGTTGAAACTGAACAAAGGGGGAAGGGAATTAATCAGATGATATTAAAGGCACTTCAAAGATGGAGCAAAAACCAAAATGTCACTGAGTTGAATTTAAATGTGTATGCAGATAATCATGCTGCTATCAGAGCTTATCAAGATTAAGTGCAAGCCTATTGAATAATTACAACTCCCTCAAAGGAAATAGTTTTAAATGCTCCAATTTCTAATCTGTGTAAGTTTATATTCATTGCGGAATGAAAAATGCCACAGAAGGTTTAGTCTGTGGCATTGAGGGTTAGTGGTAGTGCTCTGGTATCACTTTAAAACTACATATTAGGATAGTTCGGTCCACCGGCACCTTCCGGAGTTACCCAATTAATATTTTGACTTGGATCTTTAATGTCACAAGTTTTGCAGTGGACACAGTTTTGAGCATTTATCTGAAAACGAGGATTATTTCCATCATCGTCACTAATAACCTCATAGACACCTGCAGGGCAATATCTTTGCGCTGGCTCATCAAAGTCCCTTAAATTAACTGATATTGGTACTTCTTTATCTTTTAACTGCAAATGAACAGGTTGATCTTCTTCGTGGTTAGTATTTGAAATAAATACAGAACTCAATTTATCAAAAGATAAAACGCCATCAGGTTTTGGGTAGTTAATTTTTTTGCAATCAGATGCTTTCTTCATTTGCGCATGATCATGCTGAGGATCACTCAGCGTCCATGGAAGAATACCATTAAATATATTGATATCGATAAAAGCATAAGCTGAGCCTAAAATATTTCCCCACTTATGTTGTGCTGGGCCAAAGTTGCGTTGCATATGTAATTCTTTCCATGCCCAGGAATTTTTATACGCTGTTGTGAAATCATTCAGTTCATCACTCGAACGTTCTGCTTTAAGTGCTTTGGCAATAGATTCTGCAGCTATCATACCGGACTTCATTGCTGTATGAGTTCCTTTGATTTTTGCAAAATTAAGGGTGCCTGCATCATCACCAATTAATAAACCGCCTGGAAAAACCATTTTAGGCTGAGACTGAAGGCCGCCTTTTGATATTGCTCGAGCGCCATAAGAAACCCGTTCGCCACCTTTCAGGTATTGGCTGACCTGTGGATGGAGTTTATGACGCTGGAATTCATCAAAAGGGCTAACATGAGGGTTAGAATAGGAAAGGTCGGTAATTAAACCGATCACCACCTGATTATCTTCAATATGATATAAAAAACTACCGCCCGCACTACCACTTTCATTTAATGGCCAGCCCGCGGTGTGCATTACTTTACCTTCATGATGGTTTTCAGCGGGTATTTTCCATAGCTCTTTAATTCCTATGCCATAGTGCTGTGGCTCCATACCAGCATCCAGTTTAAATTGATTGATCAACTGTTTACCCAGATGACCACGGCAACCTTCAGCAAAAACAGTATATTTAGCGTGAAGCTCCATTCCCGGCATAAAGCCGTCTTTTTCTGAGCCATTTTCGGCCACACCCATATCACCAGTTAAAATACCTTTAACGCTGTTATCATCATTATAAAGTACTTCTGCCGCTGCAAAGCCTGGAAATATTTCAACTCCCATTGCTTCAGCTTGCTCAGCAAGCCACCTGCAAAGATTACCCAGACTATAATATAATTGCCATGGTTATGCATTGTTTTCGGGACGAAGAAGTTAGGTACTCTGGTTGCTTTATCTGCGTTTTTAAGAAGGTAAATTTCATCACCGGTAACTTCGGTATTCAATGGTGCGCCTTTTTCTTTCCAGTCAGGGAGGAGTTCATCCAGTGCAGTTGGCTCAAATACCGCTCCTGACATGATATGCGCGCCCACTTCTGAACCTTTTTCGACAACGCAGATGGTTGTTGGTTGTTCATTTTGCTGCGAAATCTGGGCTAGTTTTATCGCCGCAGATAGACCTGCAGGACCAGCACCAACAATAACTACATCAAATTCCATAGACTCACGTTCCACGGATACCCCCTCAATAGAACTTTTTAGTATACCTGTTATCGATGTTTTCAAGTCTTAGCAACTAAGTAAACACGACAACTCAGCTTTAAATGATTGAACCAGGCAGTTTATGACCTAAATCAGCTTTAACTGCTTGATAATCGGAAAGTGGGGCATTATACCTGATTTTTGTTGACGTTAAACGCATAAAGCGGCAAGATCTGCGCTTCTTTTACAATAGATAGTTTGAAATGTCCTGGTTACTCCCTTGTTTGACTAATTAATGTCATTTTGAACGGGAAAATCATAACAATTTAAGCCAACTACAACAGGTGTCTGCATGAAAATTCTGGTTACTGTCAAACGTGTTGTCGATTACAACGTGAAGGTACGGGTAAAAGACGACAATTCTGGTGTCGAAACCGCCAACGTGAAAATGTCGATGAACCCATTTTGTGAAATTGCCGTTGAAGAAGCCGTTAGACTGAAGGAAAAAGGCGTAGTGAGCGAAATTATTGTCGCTTCCATTGGGCCAGCGCAAGCTCAGGAAACACTTCGTACAGCATTAGCACTGGGTGCTGATAAGGCTATTCTGGTTAAAACTGAGGAAGAAGTTCAACCGCTAGCGGTTGCAAAACTTCTTAAGGAAATAGTAGCTAAAGAATCTCCAGAAATGGTGATTATGGGTAAGCAATCAATTGACGGAGATAACAATCAGTCCGGTCAAATGCTTGCTGCGTTACTCGACTGGCCACAAGGGACTTTTGCATCGGAAGTGAATGTTGCTGACGGGAAAGTAGCTGTGACCAGAGAAGTCGATGGTGGACTGGAAACTGTTGGTTTATCACTACCGGCTGTTGTAACTACAGACTTGAGGTTAAATGAGCCTCGTTTTGCATCATTACCCAATATTATGAAAGCAAAAAGAAAGCCGCTTGAAGAGCTAACCCCAGATGATTTAGCTGTTGATACAGGGCCAAGAACAAAGACTTTGAAAGTTGAAGCGCCTGCTCAAAGGGAAGCGGGGATCAAAGTTGAGACGGTAGCAGAATTAGTTGAAAAACTTAAGAATGAAGCGAAGGTGATCTAATGTCTATTTTAGTAATTGCAGAACATAACAACGAGACTTTGGGTGCATCGACATTGTCAACTCTGGCGGCAGCGGCTCAAATTAGTGCTGCGGTAAACAACGCTGATATTCATATACTAGTTGCCGGCAGCGATACACAGTCAGTTGCCGAACAGGCAGCTCAGTGCAGTGGCGTTAGCAAGGTACTTCATGCTGATCATGCGGATTTAAAGAACGCTACCGCTGAAAGCTTAACATCTCTGATTGTCGCAAATGCTGAAGGTTATACCCATATCCTTTCTGCTGCTTCTACGTATGGTAAGAATTTTATGCCAAGAATAGGCGCAAAATTAGATGTGCAGCCAATTTCAGATATCATTTCTGTTGAAAGTGAAGATACTTTTAAACGTCCTGTTTATGCGGGTAATGCGGTTGCAACAGTTCAATCAAGTGATTCAGTCAAAATAATTACGGTAAGAACAACCGGATTTGATGCGATCACCGCAACTGATGCCGCGGTTGAAATTAGTGCAATTGATGCGTCAGCACATATTTCTTCAAACTCAACTTTTGAATCACAGGAACTTACTGTTTCTGAGCGTCCAGAACTAACGGCAGCTAACATTATTATTTCTGGCGGTCGTGGCATGCAAAGTGGCGATAACTTCCATATGTTGGAAGAAATTGCTGATAAATTAGGTGCAGCAGTTGGTGCATCGCGCGCTGCAGTTGATGCTGGTTTTGTACCGAATGATTATCAAGTTGGACAAACAGGGAAAATAGTTGCACCAGAACTTTATATTGCCGTTGGAATTTCCGGTGCTATTCAGCATCTTGCCGGAATGAAAGATAGTAAAGTAATTGTGGCTATTAATAAGGATGAAGAAGCGCCAATTTTCCAGATTGCCGACTATGGTTTGGTTGCTGATTTATTTAAAGTTTTACCTGAGTTAAAAGAAGCACTGTAAATTATCTCAAATTGCTTCAAAGGCTCCATCAGGAGCCTTTTTTCTGAGATATTCTTTTCATTTTTCGCTTTCAAGCATAATTCTTTTCCTCATTAATTCTCAGTATGAGTTATTCCTGCAAAAAAGTTATGGTTATTGATCTTAATCATTGCGAAAGTTATGTAAAACAATAAACTAGCCTCGCTATTACAACGACAACCTTAGGAATTAGATTAATGAAAAAAACAATAATTGCACTCGCTGTGTTTTCAGCTTGCTCTTTACCTGCTATGGCAGATGACTCTAACTGGATTTTTCGTGCCGGTGTTGCCCAGGTTAATCCAAATGATGATAGTGGTACCGTTTTAGGCGGTGGTGTTGGTGTTGATTCAAGCACTGGGATAGGCCTGAGCGTAACCTATATGTTTGATAAAAACTGGGGCTTTGAAGTTTTAGGCGCATTACCATTTTCT
>CBDUHU010000368.1:0-4549 GCA_965366725.1 uncultured Kangiellaceae bacterium | reverse complement strand
AAAGCCATGCAACTAGTGGCGAAGGTTAGCGTGTTTGAAGCCGCCATGCCGCCAATGGTAACCGCAAGTGTTTTGGCAATTCATGCACGGCTAAAGCCTGAATTAGCATCGGTTGCTGTCGGGCTAGGGTTAGTTGCATCTTGTATTAGTTTATCTGCCTGGTATATTTTTGTCCTGGCTTGAGCTGCTATTTACTAATTTTTGATTAATTGTGATTGTTTAATTGTTCAACAACCCATTGTTGTAATTGAGAAAGTCCCAGTGCGCCTGATGTTCTGGCTATTTCTTGACCATTGAGAAATAGCGCCAGAGTAGGTATTGAGCGGATATTGAAGTCATTTGCCACTTGTTGGTTAGACTCTGTATCGACTTTTAGTAAGCGTAGTTGATTACCGACACTGTTGGCAAATTGATTGTATATTGGTGCAAATGAGCGGCATGGACCACACCAGGGTGCCCAGAAATCGACTAATACCGGAAGCCCAGAATGTTCAATATGTTTGAGTAGTGAGCTTGAAGATACTACTATTGGAGCGGCAGAAAATAATGGCTGCTTACATGATGCGCAGATTGGTTTATTTTCAAGTTTCTCGATCGGGAATTGGTTAATGGTATTGCATTGGCTACATACCAGTTTCATTTTTTCACCCATAAATTGCCCTTATTCTGTAGTGTTGTTTTTCAGTTAATCAATTGCAACGATTAATAGTCTCCTGAATCAAGCATTATCAAAGTACAAGATATTACCACTTCAATTCCCGCTTGATTGAGCTGTTGAGCAAGCAGGGAAGATTCTGAGCCAGGATTAAAAATAACTCTTTGCGGTTGTAATTTAATGAGTGCATCACCCATAGTATTCAGATGACTCGGATTAAGATAAATTGTTACGCTGTGGACAGGCTGATGAATGTCTTCGATCTTCTGAAAGCAGCTAACACCTTGAATCTCTACCTCATTTGGATTCACCGGGAGAATGGAATGTCCAGCTTCTAGAAGTTTGCGTTGGGCTTTATATGAGAAACGCTGTGGATTGCGACTAGCACCTAATATCACGGTGGTTTTCATTGGTATCCTGCGATGAAATGATAGAAATGGGATCATAGTGCCTGATAAGTCGCACCAGATTCAAGGCTAAATAGAGAAAAGGTATAGAGCAGAGTTGACTGGTTTTTATCGATATCGGTAAGAGTCGATAAATCCACCATTATTCATTGGTTAGTGATAGAATCGGCTAATAAGCTGGTTAATTTAAAAATAAACTAAAGAGGACTGTATGGCTGGTTCTAGTCTACTCGCATTAATTGATGATATTGCCACAGTATTAGATGACGTTGCTATTTTAACCAAAGTGGCAGCAAAAAAAACGGCTGGTGTGCTGGGGGATGATTTAGCATTAAATGCGGAACAGGTTTCAGGTATTAGAGCAGAGAGAGAACTCCCTGTTATCTGGGCTGTCGCTAAAGGTTCATTTAAAAATAAGTTGATTCTGGTTCCCGCTGCGTTGGCTATTAGTGCACTTGCCCCTTGGTTAATTGTACCATTATTGATGATCGGCGGTGCCTACCTGTGCTTTGAAGGATTTGAGAAGATAGCCCACCATTTACTTCATTCAAGTGCTGAAGATGAAGCCAATCATGCAAAAACCATTGCCGCATTATCTGATCCTGAAGTTGATCTGGTGGAATTTGAAAAAACTAAGATAAAAGGAGCGATACGAACTGATTTTATCCTCTCTGCAGAAATTATCGTAATTGCTTTGGGAACCGTTAAAGATGCTGCATTTGGCATGCAGGTCGCAGTAGTTTCATCGATAGCCTTGCTGATCACTATTGGTGTTTACGGATTAGTTGCTGGAATTGTCAAATTAGATGATGCTGGCTTTTATTTAATCAAAATCCAGACAAAGTCCTTATTTTCAAGTTTTAAGAGAGCCCTGGGAAGAGGTTTGTTGGCATTTGCGCCACGCTTGATGAAGTTGTTATCGGTAGTGGGAACGGTTGCAATGTTTCTGGTAGGGGGAGGTATTTTGATGCATGGTATTCCGTTTTTCAATTCGGCACTGCATACTTTGGAAGCAGGGGCTTCTGAGTTTCCTGTAGTGGGAGGCATACTCGTTCCCATGTTGCCTATTTTGTCTAATTTGATTTTTGGAATTATTGCTGGCGGTATTGTTCTTTTGATTGTAAATTTAGTGACTAAACTAGTTCCACAAAAGAAATAGTTGGGTGGTTACCTGGTTTATCGGATAGTCGGATAACCAGGAGTCAACCGATTGATTGAATTGTTATCAGCACATTTCAAATATCTGGTTCGCCCAACTAATTGCATTTTCATGTGCTGAGAATAACGCTATCTGTTGATCATCTGATAGATGGCTGGCTTTGATCCACTCTGAATGTTCCAGTGCCATAATATGTTCCAGCACTTTTCCCTTGGGGCCTGTTAAGTTAAGAATAGCCCCATACATATCGGTTGCCAGATTCAATTTCTCAATTAACCACCCTTTATCAGCCATCATAACGGCATCGATACCTGAAAATAGCCCAACTGTGAAAAAACTCTCTACATTCTCATAACTTTGACTAGCTGCATACAGTTCGCAAGCACGAGCTCTGATTAGCAGGATCCTGAAAAGCTCACTGTGCTGAGAGGAATTTCCCGATAGAACCAATGCGACGGCCCACTTTTTTACTTGCTCAAGTCCGAGAAATATAACGGCTTCTTTCAGGCTTGATACTTTTCTGGGTAATCTACATAGAGGACTATTGATTATTTTTAGTATCTGATAACTTAACCTTGTATCGCGCGAAATGGAGTGGCATAAATCATCAACTGCCAGATCCGGTTGGTGCAATTGAGCAACAATCTGGAGTGCAGTTTCGGCACTATTTTTGATTTTCTTTCCATAGATAGTTTGTGGCCGTTCGAGAAAATATCCCTGATAAAGCATAAACCCGATCTGTTTACATCTATCATATTCTTGTTGGCTCTCCACTTTTTCAGCTAGAAAAGCTGGCTTGTTGGTGAGTTGCTTTAACACTCGAAAAGCTAGTTCATCTAATCTTGTTGCTAATTCTGTATCAGAGGCGCCATGCAGATCAATTTTGATATAGTCAACCAGTGGGATCAAGGGGTCATACTGAACTGAAAAATCATAGTCATCAATAGCAAATTGATACCCTAGTGTTTTCAAGTATTTGACTCTATCAATAAGTCTTTGATCAATATCACTATTTTCAAGAATTTCGATAACAACCCTGGTTGGTTCTATGGGGAAAAAGTAGTCTGACAGGAGCAACTTGCGAGTTAGGTTGATAAATATTTTAACCTTCGGCGCATCTTCATCATTAAGGATGCTACTACAGTAATTAACTAACACCTCACTGGTGGCCTTATTAGCATCGCTAAATACTGCAGTGATCGGATTTAACCCGCGATAAAGTAATTCATATCCATAGAGCTTGCGTTTAGCATCAAAAATTGGTTGGCGGGCGAATAAAATATCATTTTCGGCAAATATCATTGATTATTTAAGCTTATTAGTTTTCGACAATATTAATCTTATCGATAGATCTTGAGTGATAACGGAGTCACTCCAATTGATAAGGTGTGTTAATTGAGTGTAGTTGAAAAGTTAGACCTTAGCTGTAGAATAGTTCTGTTTATTACTTTGTTGCTCGGTTGTTCATGACTGAGAAGGATTCACTTTTGTTGCAAGGCACCCTATAATCTTCACTGAAATAAAATAAACCAGAAAAATAACAAAGCTACGGATTTATATTGGACATTTCCGATAGCTAATCAATACTTTAGAGGACGATATGAAAAACTATAAATTTATTCGCCGTGGTATAGCTCTGAGTTCTTTCTGCCTTGCTATGCTCATGTTTTCGGGGTGCAGTGAGAAAGAAGATCCTGCTATCGAACAACTCAACCAGTTTATTGCAACGCAGACAATTGATAAAAAAAAGGCAAGTTGGAAAACAAACCTGGCGAAGCCACCTAAAGTTGAGTTTAGTAAAGATAAGAAGTATCTATGGGAACTAAGAACGAATAAAGGAAACATTACGATCGAGTTGATGCCTGAAATAGCACCAATGCATGTATCCAGTACCATTTATTTAACTAACCTGGGATTTTACGATGGATTAAGTTTTCATCGGGTTATTAGTGGTTTTATGGCACAAGGTGGTGATCCATTAGGTAATGGAATGGGAGGGCCTGGTTATAAATATTCTGGCGAGTATAGCGAAACAGCTAAGCACGATAAAGCGGGCATATTAAGTATGGCCAACGCAGGTGCAAATACGGATGGAAGCCAGTTTTTTATTACCTTTAAGGCAACCCCGCACTTGAATAACCGACATACCGTTTTTGGTCATGTTACTAATGGTATGGATGTTGTCAAAGTGATAGAGAGTCTTGGTTCTAATAGTGGTAAGACCAAAGAAGAATTGAAAATAGTCAGTGCAATAATAGTCGTGGCTAAAGCGAGTTAAAACTGTTCAGGAGTTTTTGTGTACCGCACAGAAATAAAAAATTAAGACTG
>CBDUHU010000367.1:0-4551 GCA_965366725.1 uncultured Kangiellaceae bacterium | reverse complement strand
TGTTATAAAAATCCAAATTCATTTCGAGGTATCCGTTATCCTCATGTTTATGGAGCTTTAGCGTCCATTGAAAAATCAGTTCCAGATCTCTTTTGACAGCTTGAACGATAGAAAGTTGATCCGCTTGAGTTTTTGTCTCAGCCATTCTATAAACCGTTCTTGGTGTGAGTGTATTCGTTGATTGCCCTGTAGGCATTTTTTAAACTGAGTCCTGACTTAATGGAAAGTGTTTTTTGTTGAACAATCGTAGATTCAATTTCTTTATCATTTTCTATAATTATCGATTCGATAGCTAGTAACGAGTTGTGATCCAGGTCATCTTTAACTTCCCTAAAATAAGATTGAAGAAATTGTTGGCGTTCGATGACCAGGTGAGATACCTTTTCCCAGTTTAAACCTTCAGCCTCATTTCTAATTTCAGCATTAAGCTGTTGTAGCTGTTCTATCGCTGAACTAGTTATTTCAGTATTCATATTTTGCTCAATAATGAATTAGATTAGTCTATATGTGTTTGTATTGCTTCTTCCCTTATTCCATCCCAGGCTTCCTTTATTTGCTTCATCACATCAAGGACACTATCAAGCTTAGCTTCATCATTTTCCAGGTTTGCAACAACCAGTGTATTACAGCAGTATTCGTAAAGAGCGTCCAGATTTTCGGATATCTCACCGCCTTTATCCATATCAAGACTTCCCCTTAAACCACCGATGATTGATATCGCCCAACTGATATGCTGACCTTTTTCGGCAATTTTTTTATTATTCAAAAAAAACTTTGCACGATTGATTTTCTCAATTGCGCCATCGATTAACATTTGTATCAAGCGATGTGGGTCGGCGTTTTCTACACCAGTAGTTGCGCTCATTTTTGTGTATGCTGACGCACCTGATAAAGCCATTATTAGAAACCTCCAAAATTGGTTCTTATGAGTTCTTTCCACTAGAAAATCCTGGTAAGCTTTCAAATTGCTGCTTAACAAAAGACTGTGTACTATTCATTTGTGCAACAATCGCATCCATTGTTGCAAATTGACTTGTTAGTCGTAATTGTAATTTTTCTATTTTCAGATCGAGTGCTACTCGATCATTTGCTATACGTGATAACTCTGATTTGAGAGAATTTTCGCGAGACGTAATGACTCCACTACTACCTGTATAGTTTGAAATTAAATCTCTTAATTGTGTGGCAAAGCCGCCAGTGCCAGAAAATAATTCATCAAACTGTTCAAAATCTGATTCAATTGCACCATCAAGCACACTTGAATTAATTTCAAGGTGGCCGTCTTGTTTGGTCGAAATTCCAATTGATGAGAGGCTATTGAAGCTTCCAGTGACATTTGAAATTTTCGATGAAAACAGGTCTCTGATCTGGGAGGATGCCTGACGTAAGGTAAAGTCACCCAAAAGTAATCCGGGGCTGTCTTCATCTGCTGAGCCTAGTTGTTTGGTTACATCAACAAATGAATTAAAAGTATCAACAAATGTTGTTATTAAGGAGCGAGTACTCGCAGTATCCAATGCCACGGTTAACTTTTCAGTTGTTCCAGGAGTTGTTTGTATTTTACTTACATCAATGGTCACATCCTGAATGACATCAGTGAACTTATTATTGCTGCTGGTGGCACTGAATCCATCCACTTTAATACTGGCATCGCCAGCACTTTGAGTTGAAGTTAACCCGGTGGAAATATCAGCGAGAGAAGCATCCCCTGTGTAACTAACGATCAGATCATTTCCAGTGCCTAAAGTAGATGAGTTAAAAGTCAGCACGCTGCCCGTATCGGGGCCTGAAGTGACATTATTCAGCAAGTTAACAGAGACAAGGTCATTGTCCGATGAATCATTAATTTTGTCGCGGATTTGCTGTAGGTTGTCTGTCGCCAGAACGCTTATGTTAAAACTCTCTGCGCCAACGGTAAAGGTAAGTGTTCCTTCGCCAAATGTTGTGGTACTGCCACCTGTGAACACTTGTGACTCATGAAAACTCCCCTGTGCGAGCGAAACAACTTCTACATCATATTCTCCCGGAGTAGCGCTACTTTCAGCTGTAGCACTAAAAAATTGGCTATCACTTATACTGATAGAACGCTTGCTGAAATTTGATGACAAACTCAGGTCAAAAGCGGAATTTCGTAATTCATCCAAGGCAGAGCTTAGCCCGCCAAGTCCTGTTAGTGCGACTGTGACATCGGTTTCGTGGCGATTCAGGCTGTTTTCTTTTGGGGCTCGTTCAGCTGTTACCAAAGCATCAACAATACTTGTTACATCAAGCCCTGAACCGAGTCCACCAATACTAATAAGCCCCATAATTCTTTACCTGTATTACAAAATTGTTCTGATTATTATTCAACATAAATAATAATGGTCATTGATATATAAAAGCGATTCTATTTAAACAGTGCTGGTAGTAATATATTTACCATTTTGTCGTTAACTTCGTTAGCTGTGCGACTAAATATTACCGTCTGCTTACAAATAAGCAATTCTTAAGCCAACCGAAATATCGGCAGTTAATAATGATCAAAATAGTGGGGAGGGGGCCTCCCCATTATTTATACTTTCTCCTGCAGCAGGACGCCACTACTAGCAGAATCAATGTCATTGAGCTCCTTCAAACGCCTGGAAAGGTTGATAAGTTCCTCGGGAGGAAACTGACGAATTAATTCATCTGTTTCCTTATCGATAACCCTGACAATGGTCACGCCAAGTTCTTCGTCAACCTTAAACTGTAAACTTCGATCAATACTCTGATTAAACTCTTGTAATTTCTCAATCTGAGTTTCAACCGCTTGTTTATCTTCCAGGAGAGAGTCGTTGGTTGTTTCTTTAGTAGTACGACGATCGATACTGTCGGCCTGATTGTTAGAAACAACTCTCAATCCATTTGGTGCCTTACTAGTCTTACTATCAACAGTATCTGTTGGGGGCGCTCCACTGACAGATAGCGGCACATTTCTGCCGTTATCTACTGCTGTCGGTTGAAAGTTGCCTGACAAATTGACAATAGCCATAGCAAATTACCTCATAAGAGCGAATGAGAAAACCGGATTAAACTTAGAGTATTTCTCCAGTTTTCTCGTAAAAACGTTAAGTATTTGATTAACGTTTACCATCAAGTTACTGTAATAGTGAAAGTACAGACTGACTAGAAGAATTAGCTTGCGCCAGGATAGACAAACCAGCCTGTTGCAATACTTGATTTTTAGCCAGATTAGCAGTTTCAGCTGCGAAATCAGTATCTCTGATTCTAGAACGTGCCGCTGACACATTTTCAATGATACTGCCAAGGTTTGAAATTGTACTGCTTAAACGATTCTGCACCGCACCCAAATCTGCTCGTTGGGAGTCAACTTTTCCAAGAGCTGCATCAACCACCGACAATGCACTTTGTGCACCACTGTAAGTTGATATATCGATACTTTGTACAGAGGAAAAACTACTGGTACTTGCTGCTAAAGCAAAAACTTCAGTACTAGCTGTTGCCGTATCAATCTGACCTTTAGAACTTGATAAAGAAATTGTTCCAACCGCATTACCAATCACCGTACCACCTTCAGTTAAAGTGTCAGCGCCGATAACAACTGTTTCATTTGATGCACCATTGACCGCAAAGGCTGATAGCGCAATATCTCTACCATCAGTGGTTGAAAGAGTCAGGCTAGACAGATTGTTTGGATCTGAAAAGCTGGCTGTTACTCCTGATGCGCCTGAAGAGCCGTTAATTGCAGCCGCTACTGAAGTAAGGTCATTGGCATTAGTTACTGTTGCAGCAATTGAACTTCCATTTAAAGTAAATGTGACACTACCGTCACCATTACCGACAGAGCTTAGCGAAGATAAAGTAGTTGAATTAGTTGCTGTCGCTGTAATACCTATTCCATTAGCGGCGGTATTAATTGCATCGGCAATATCTTTTGCACTTGAATCTGCTGCGTAAGATATATTAGCAACAGTACCACCTTCGGCAGTTGTTAATGAAAGATCGGTTTCTGCTGCGATACCATTAGCAACTGTGGAAACAGTGTCGCCAAGAATAGAACCGCCAGCACTTGATAATACATTACTACCTAAGCCGGTTGCTCTTGAGTCGGCAATTGAAATAGAAATTGCTTCACCTGCCTGAGCGCCAACCTGTATATTTTTGCTGGAAAAAGTGCCATCTAGCAACTTAGTGCTACCAAAACTGGTTGTATCCGCGATACGTCCTAATTCAGCAACCAGCTGTGTTACTTCTGATTGAAGTGCTGCTCTTTCTGTTGAACCAAGTACATCTGAGCTTGACTGGATAGATAGATCTCTGACTCGTTGCAAGATATTGGTCGTTTCCTGCAATGCGCCCTCTGCTGTTTGTGCTAAAGATATACCATCATTAGCATTTCGAGTTGCAACTCCTAAGCCATTGATTTGAGAAGTCAATTTGTTAGATATTTGCAAGCCTGCAGCATCATCTCGCGCACTATTGATCCTGAGACCAGTGGAAAGACGTTGAAAAGTTGTGCCTAGCGACTCATTCGTTTTGCCTAATGTTCGTTGTGCACCAATCGACGATACA
>CBDUHU010000366.1:0-4560 GCA_965366725.1 uncultured Kangiellaceae bacterium | reverse complement strand
TAATTTGTATGCGTTCAATATATAAAGGTAAACGTCAAATAAACCCCATCTTCATATAACTCCCCGATAGTAAATAGAGCTTTGGTATCTGAAAGTTGCGCAGACTTTTTATATAAGCTCACCGCTTTTTCATAGTTTTTTTCAACACCTAAACCGGAAAAATATGCCTCAGCAACAAAAAATATTCCTCGCTCATTACCATTGTCAGCTGCTCGTTTATAGAACTCAAATGACTTTTGAATATTTTTTTCAACATGAACGCCTTCTTCATATAACGCCCCTAACGCTATCATTGCTTCAGTTTCACCGGCATTATTTGCTTCAGTAAATAGCTCAATTGCCTTATTGATGTCCTTCTCAGTTCCTTGGCCATATTGATAGTGATAGCCTAGATATACTTTGGATGTAGCATCTCCGAGATCAGATGCTTTGTTAATCCAATAAAAAGCTTTTTCAGGATCAGCTTTAATATAAATTCCATTATCATAAAAAACACCGACATTAACCATCCCATCAACATCACCATTGTATGCCGACTCCATATAGTAATTGAATGCTTTTTCAAAGCTCTGTTCTACCAATACCCCCTCATAATAATAATTACCAAGCTGTACCGCTGCATCTTTATTACCTTTATCATAAGCTGTTTGCACTAACTCGAGCGCATACATGTTATCTTGTTGAACTACAATTCCATCTGCATAAAAAGCAGACAACAGTATCATCGATGAAACATTACCGGCATCCAAAGCTTGTTGAAATAAGGCCACCGCTTTTTGTAAGTCTTGTTTAGTATGAATTCCATCACGATACAGGATTCCCATTTGAACAAATGCATCAGAATTTCCTAAATCTGCGGCGCTTTGAAAATATGACCACATTTTTTCTGGATCAAGCTCAACACCACCAAAACCGTCCCTATATAGAATCCCCAGATTTATCATTGCATAAGATTGCTTATCATTATAAGTAAGTGAAAGTTCATAGGCTTCACGCGCTTCAGTCAATCGATTTAACCCTTTAAGCGAGTGGCCTTTAAAAAGCGCTAATATCGATTTATTGTTGGAGTCAAAAGGTACATTTGATTTCAATATGAGAGCATAAATATCTAGCGCTTCTTGATAGTATTGTTCATCATTAAGCTGTTCTGCCTTATTGAGCAGCTCATTTATCTCCACTCCATTGACAAGAATTTTGGCTTCAATTGGGGGCAAATATATCATTAGAAGAATTATAGAAAAGCATATTGATAAATTCTGAATAAATTTTTGTTTGATATATTTACTATTTTCCAAAATTAATATCCTTGTATTTTGATACAAACAACCTTCTGCTAAACCCTATATAGCAGGTTCTTTTGGATCAGTAGTTAACCTAATTGAACAGCCATAATCAAACTCTACTCTCCAGGGGTGAACCATGATAGTTAGGTATTTCACTACTGATTATTGGAGGTTGGATTATAACCGACACCTCGCCATCAACAAACATTATAGCCGATTGAATTATACATAATTTACAAAAAGCAGGGATTGTCATTTCGTTCACCACTTATTGTAGATTACCACTCAACCTACAGTGCTGCTGTTTTCCTTCCAATAACCTAACTGGACAACCATTAACACTTAAATAATTAAATTGGGTGTCCCCTGTCACTCAATAATCTAACCGGACAGCCATCAATTTTCTGGACAACCATTAACACTTAAATAATTAAATTGTGTGTCCCCTGTCACTCCCTGTCATTCTCCTTTGTGCGCTTTTGGCTATTTGTTGGGTGTCCGTTTGTCTTTCAATTTTCATACCGACTTCCATCAGGCACTGTATCGCCGAAGACTCTTCTTGCAACAAAGCCAGCTCCAAACTGTAAAACAATAAGAATGACAAGTAGGATATACAACTCTCTAAAAGTAAACATTTCAACTAGAGTCAAAACGATCATGATTGAGTAAGAAATCAGTATATCCTTCAGGTGGTGCTTGACGCCTTGCACTCCACTCGGAGCCCAAAAGTATGCTAATATTTTTTTCACTATTGTTTCCTATACAAAATCAATTGACTCAGGCTCTCTTTACAAACTTTGCGGTCACCATCATTTCGCCTGTGCCAGCCACTTTGCAGTCAAGTTGATGGTCCTTTCCTTCGACTATTCGTCTTATAACGGCTTTTGTCCCAATCTTTAGCACCTGAGAACTGCCTTTTACTTTAAGATCTTTAATTAGAGTGACCTTAGCGCCTTCTTCCAGCAGGGCTCCGTTGGCATCTTTGATGGTCAACTTTCCTTCCTCAGCAAGGGCTTCTGACGGGTTCCATTCATGTGCGCATTCAGGGCAGATCAGCTGACTTTGATCCTGGTAAACGAATTCAGAATTGCATTTTGGGCAAGGTGGATTTGACATTCGTTATTACTTTATTAAATCAGATTAGCGTACATGATAATGGCTCTGTTCGCTCTTTGCGAGTACATTGGCATTATCTTCCTTTGAGACACGATTTTCTAGATCACTATTTTCTGGATAGCCATCAATAAATTAGATAATTTAAATGAATGTCCTCTTGTTCTCGCTCTTATTCTCTAGGGTGTCCTTTTCCTTCAGGGTGTCCTTTTCCTTCTGACGACTTATGCGGTTTGTCCAACCCAAAATCTGAGCGGGGACAGCGGCCTTAGAGGCCATGTGGGTGCCGAGGAGGATTTAAATCATCTGACTAAAACGGCTTGCTCTATGCAGGGTAATCATATATGTCCTCAAAAGCTCCTGATTGCGTCCATTGATTTAAATTGTGATTAAACTTTTAGTTGACCTCACTCATTGGATTTCTTTAATCTATGTCAACTAGTGACCGATAAGGAACCATAAAATGCAACAAACCTCTTCATCCACCATGGAACGGATATTAAATAAAGTCGAAGTATGGGGAAACAAACTCCCTGATCCGGCGGTTCTTTTTATATTGTTAACCGCGATTGTTTGGGTACTTTCCTGGATGCTCTCCAGTGTTGATTTAAACGCCATCGATCCCAGAAGTGGTCAAACGCTAGTCATTAATAATCAACTTTCTGGCGCTTCGATCACCCAGCTTTTCTCTGTGATGGTGACTAATTTTTCTCACTTCCATCCTGTCGGGGTAGTACTTGTCGCCATGCTCGGTATTGGAGTCGCTGAGTATTCAGGCTTTATCAATGCCGGGCTGCGGGCCTTAATGGCGGTTACTGCAAAATGGTTGCTGACTCCTATGATTATCATGGTCGGCATCATGAGTCACTCAGCGGTCGATGCAGGATATGTTTTGGTGATCCCTTTGGGTGGCGTCATATTCTACGCTGCCGGTCGCCATCCATTGGCGGGAATTGGCGCTGCATTTGCGGGTGTATCGGGCGGCTTTTCAGCCAACTTTTTACCCTCTGCTTTAGATCCCATGTTGCAAGGGATCTCTCAGGCCGGGGCGCAAATTCTCGATCCGCAAATGACCTTAAATCCATTGAATAACTATTTTTTCACCGCAATATCCTCTATATTAATTATCAGTTTAGGTTGGTTTATTACGGATAAAATTGTCGAGCCAAAACTTAAAGCAAATAAGCTCGATGGTGATTTATCGGACTTGCCGACTATGGACCCATTATCCGATGAAGAACGCAGCGCTCTGCGTTGGTCTTTAGTTTCTGTTGCTATTGGTGTTGCCATTTTAATTGCGACTGCGTTAATCGAAACTTCGCCTTGGCGAGGCACAGACGGCACTCTTACTTCCTTCTCCGCCCCATTAATGAAATCAATAGTTCCTTTAATCTTTTTGTTGTTTCTGATACCTGGCCTGGTCTTCGGTTTTCCAGTAAACAATTTATTGAAGGAATGGCCAAAGCCATGAACAGCATGGGCTACTACCTGGTCATTATGTTTTTTATTGCTCAGTTTATTTTTGCTTTTGGTCAGTCTAATTTGGGTGTATTGCTGGCGGTAAAAGGTGCAGAAGTTTTAAAAGAAATGGCACTGCCAGGTGGTGTAACCATTGCAGGGATCATTTTACTAACCGGCTTTATCAATCTCTTTGTTGGTTCCGCTTCAGCCAAATGGGCATTACTGGCGCCGATATTTATTCCAATGTTAATGCAATTGGGGATCTCGCCAGATTTAGCGCAAGCGGCTTATCGTGTTGGGGATTCAAGTACCAATATTATCACACCACTCATGCCATACTTCCCGCTGGTTGTGGTCTTTTGTCAACGTTATGTGACATCAGCTGGAATAGGCACACTTACCGCGATGATGCTCCCCTATTCTGTCACTTTTATAATCGTGTGGACGTTGTTCTTACTGCTCTACTGGGCTGTGGGGATTCCACTAGGTATACAGGCGAGTTTTGATTATGTGCCTCAATAAACGAAATGCTAGAGAAAAATCAATATTGAAAAATTAAATTTAGGTTGAAACTATTATCGTCAATCTAATATTAGTAACCGAACAACATTTCCGGTTGGAATGACTCAACAGCGAGTGACATTGACACTCGCTGTTTTTTCGCAAATGCATGCAATAAGCGTATATTCCAGTTTAGTTTAAG
>CBDUHU010000365.1:0-4568 GCA_965366725.1 uncultured Kangiellaceae bacterium | reverse complement strand
ATTATGTCTCTTATAAACAGCATGGGCTGAGCAAAAAGCGTTATTTTGATAACCATAGAGCAAGTATTATTAAGCGCTTGTCGAATACTTTTGAAAATAGTGAAACCTACGTCATTAGTGCCTCCAGGGATAATAATCTTAATGTGTTATCTGTTAACGGTTCCAATGAACCGGGAGAGTACTATATTTATGATCAGCAACTTGATCGAATTAACAGATTATTAGTGGCTTATCCAGAACTGGAAAATGAGATACTTGCACCATCAAAAGTAATTACAGCGCAATCCACCGATGGGACTCAGATAGAAGCTTTTTTAACTTTGCCTGTCGGAATTAATCAGCATACGCTATTGGTGATGCCACACGGTGGTCCAATTGAAGTTCAGGAGAGTGATCGTTTTAACCAGACAGTTCAATACTATGCCAGTCGTGGGTTTTCGGTAGTTCGTATCAACTTTAGAGGCTCTGCTGGTTTTGGCAAATCATTTATGAATCAAGGAGTCGGAGAATTTGGTCAATTAATTGAAGAAGATATTACAGCTGTAGTTAATCAGATTAGAGAGCAATATGATTTTAAATATATGTGTTCAATTGGCGCCAGTTATGGTGGTTACTCAGCAGCTATGTTGGCGATTAAATACCCTCAGCAGTACGATTGTGTGGTGGCTTCTTTTGGGGTTTTTGATTTACCTTTACAATTTAATATTAGTAATTTCCGATCAGGTGAAAAGTATCGATCTTACATGGCGAAGATAGCTGGTCAATACGATAAAAAAATGACTGAAATATCACCTGTTTATTTATTTCAACAACTCAAGGTACCTATTTTGTTAATTGCCGGTAAAGATGATCCGGTGACTAATTTTGAGCATACCAATCGATTTAAATATGTGCTGGAACTTAATAATCATCCTGTTGAAACAATGTTTTATGAAAATACCGGTCATGGCCATCCCAATTGGTCGGGGGATAAACATGAAGCTGCAGTAACTAGTGATTTCTTACATAGGACTTTAGGTTTATCAATGCCTGAACCTGCTCAGCTAAGCGAAGAAGCGAATAAAGCAATTGCAGATGATTATGTGAATATTGCTGATGGTTACAAATTTGATGACAATGTTGATGATGATGATAAAAAGGCCTACCTGTACTATCAAAAAGCCGCTAATTATGGCCATCCAAGAGCTATTTTTAATATGGGTTCTCGCTTTCATCGAGGTGATCGTGTGCCTTTTGATATGGAAAAGGCAATAAAGCTCTACAAAAAGAGTGCCGATCTGGATCTTGATAGAGCTTATGCCCGTCTTGGTCGGATGCATATGGAAGGAGACTATTTGGCCAAGGACTGGGAAAAAGCTCTAGAGTATCTAATTAAAGCGCAGTCATTGGACGATTCGCCATTTAATAATACTTTACTAGCCCGTTTTTACTGCACTGCGCCTGAAAGTTTTAAAGATTTTGATAAATGTTTGCAGTTGATCGATTTGGAACAATATAAAAAGCGCTCGAAAGGGCATGTCAAAGCTGCTCGAAAAGGAATCGAAGAATTACTTTCATGGGTTATTGTTGATTCACATCTGACTCCGGAAGAATACGCTAAAGTAAGAAAATTTGCGATTGAGACCTTTGAAATTGATGAAACAGAATTAGAGATCATTAATAAGAAAGAGGGGGAATTTCACTTTGAGCTTAGTGATAACTTTAGTAATGAAGATGATTATCAATTGTCAAAAGCTGGATATGATATTCAAGCTAACAATGATGAAAAGTCCAGATTCGGCATGATTTTTGAGACCGATGCATCTGGTGTTGATTATTACAATGAAATTGGTGGATTGGCTGTTCGCTGGATGCGAACAAAAGCCAATGGACAAAAAGACTATCCCTATAATGATTTTTATTATGGTTCGATTAGAGGGAAGTGGTATTTATTATGGCCAATGAAGAGTATTAAAGAGAGTGCCTCATGGACAATGGAGATTTATGATCTTCAACGAAACCTTCTTTATTCCAAGGCATATAATGTGCAACCTGCTCCACAAGTTGAAAGTATTGATTCTAGCGATGATAACTGATTCAGAATTTACTGATGATATTTTCTCGAACTTGAGCAGTTTTTTTATGGCTGGCTTTGACTAACCTTCTAGAAACATAGGGAATTAAAATGCATTTTTATTTAAGAGTGATACTGTTCGCTGGACTTATTTGTTTTTCTATCGGCGAATGTCTATCAAGACCAATTACAAAGGTTGAGGATTTAGTGCTTGAACATCAGGAGATGTATAATCAGGCAAAGTTATTACTTAATCATTCTGCCTTTGATGATAGTAATTTATCGAAAGCGAAAACTCTGATAGATCAGTTAATTAAACTGGAACCTGATTTTATGCCGATCAGGATAGAGGAAGTCAGATGGCATATTAAAAATGCTATAGAAGAAAAAGAAGATGAAATGTCTGTTTCTCTTAATATGCTGGATAAAATTAAAAAGCTGGCGCCACAATACCATAAGCCTTACGTGTTAGCTGCCAGCCAATATATAATTGGACAACGCGATTATCAAAAAGGAAAAGAACAACTGGATATTGCAGAAACTTTAGGTAGTGAAGAAGATCCCTGGTTTCATATTCATAATGCGAGTTATTATGAGTATAAAAGAAATTATAAAAAAGCGCTGGTGCATGCATACAAAGCACTAAATTACTCAGGGAATTACTACAAAGCAGTGGCTCGTTCGGTCAAGGTTATTGTTAAGCTATCTTCAATGTTAGGCCTGTATTATGACAGCAACATCCTTGTTGATAGAGTATTTGAGTCTACAGAAAGAGAGTCAGACAGAATGTTTCTGGCGGGTCAGATTATTGATTTATACTCTGGGAGGAGTGATGTTTGGCGTGTTGGATATATGATGATTCAGCGTGAGCTTAAAGCCAACGAGAACTCTATTTATGCCAACTACCAATTAGCAAAGTTGATGCTAGATTCGGACGGAAGCGCGAGTGTTGAACATTGTAAATCAATCGATGAAAAGATCGCCGAAAAAGCGGAAGCAATCTTAAATCGATTGATTAACCGCAAAGAACTAAAGAATAAAAAAAGAGATACTGCCATGCGTTATTTTATTTATGATAACTTGTTATCTATTGCTGTTGGAAAGAAAGATAACACCAAAATTAATCACATATTAGGGCTGGCGGAAAGTGAAATGGTTAGTAAAGAAATTTTATACATATTGCAGGCGCGAGGAAATTATTGTATGGGGAACTATGAAAAGACCATCGAGTTAATAAATAATGCTGCAATTACTTTTCCCGAAATGTCTGATTCGCAATTGTTAGCCAGCGCTTATAGTCAACTAGGAGACCTGTCTAAGTTGGATCAGTACTATCAAAAGAGAATTGAAAAAGAGACCGATAATGCCTGGTTGTACGGGAATTATGCAGCAGCATTATTCTATCGAATGAATCAGATAGATAAGGCAATAGAGTTTGCTAATAAAGCGTTGGCTTTGAAGGAATATGGACACGCACGTAATACTTTGAATATGGCACTATTTCTTAGTATGGAGACTCACTTTAGAAATGGAAAAATCGATAAAGGTAGATATTACTATCGTCAGATAACAGCCAGGTCCAGAAAGATATTTGAAGCTAAGAATTGTGGTAACACTTGCGACTACTTTAAAAGCTCACTTGACTATTACGATCAGGAAAAGAAAATGCTGTAACACTTTAGTTTAAGAGGTTGAATAGGGGAGTTGATATCATTGAAAGCACAGCTACGGGTTCTTTTTTTACTTGTACTAATGTTCGGGACAAATTTAAGTGCTCAGGAAAGTGTCTGTTACGGAACGACTGCCGAGGGGCGTTTAAAAGGCGGTGTAGAATTAGCCTATGAAGGAAAAAATTACCTTGGATATAGTCGCGTTGCACGAATGGCCGGGCGCAACTATGTCCATTCAGCAGTAAAGACAATCATTGTTAAAGCTTATCGGCAACTAGAGATTGAGCAACCGGATAAGGTCTATAAATATGCTGAAACAGGTTTTGAACAAGGCGGTAGATTTAAACCCCACAAGACTCACCAAAATGGACTGTCTGTTGATTTTATGACTCCAGTAGTGGATAAAGAAGGCTTGTCGGTTCACCTGCCAACCCATCCATTCAATCGCTTTGGTTATGATATTGAATTTGATAAGAATAGTGAGGCCCAGCTTAAAACAGTAAACCAATTCACTATGACGAATTATCGATTGACTACCTGGCTCTGGCTGCACATATTGTTGAATTACACAAAGCAGCCCAATCGGAGGGATTTGACCTTTGGCGGGTAATATTTGATCCAAAGTTGCAACCGGGATTATTCAAAACAAAGTACGCGAGCTACTTAACCCAACATATTAACTTTTCTAAAAAGCCATCATGGGTTCGACACGATGAGCATTACCACATCGATTTTTTAATTCCTTGTGTTTAGGTGAAATTATTGCGATAAAAATGGTTCGATTTCGTTTGCGTTGAGAAGTATCAAATAATGATGAGCGAACAATTTCTGAGTAATTTTTTTAA
>CBDUHU010000364.1:0-4572 GCA_965366725.1 uncultured Kangiellaceae bacterium | reverse complement strand
TACTTGTTTGTCCGCGATTTGCGAGAATTTTTGGCATAGCCTGTTTCCATCTGTCAACAGAGTTTTGTCGGCTTTTAACCTGACTTTGCAATTGTTCTACTGAGGAGTGGAGCGGATTTAGTAATCCAAAATAAAAAATTATTATCGCTAGTAATATTGAACCGAACAAAACTATTTTCTGCTCACTTTCTTCTAACTCGGCATACCATTGTTTGATTTGTTGCATTTTATCGTCTCCGAGTTACTTACGAATGATCAGGCGACTGGAATAACCATCGCCTCTCTGTGTCGCTGATGACATTTCTACCTGGTGACCACTTTGCGAGAGAACATCCCGATACTGATTGAGTATTGGTAAATCAATAGCAATTAAATCCATTCTTAATTCGTTGCGAGAAGCATCGTAACTAATATTAGTTGGATAAAGGCGCTCCAGATTATTTATTTTAGTTGTGGTTGATTGCAATAAAGCGAGGAATGAACTTTCTCCGTCTGCACCGGATAAAGTTTTTAGAAAACTGCGCAGACTTTTATCAGGGTTGGAAGGTAATTGTCTACTCGGGAACGCCTGCTTCCATAAGGCATTTCTTTCTTTACCAAGGAGCGACTTTTGCTGTTCCAGAGAAACCCATTGAGAGCCCTGATAGGCAATATGTGTGACTAGTATCAGTGCGGCAATAGAAGCAACTTTTATAAGCATTTTCTGCAGAGGAGAGTTTTCTACTTTCGGCTCAAACTCACCTTGTAGCAAGTTAATGCTGGATTGCTGGATCGCAAGGAATGATTGTTCGACACTTTCAACCAGTTGCATACGAGGGGCAAATCGACCTACAGGTAATTGGTTTTCAAATAAAGTATAGGCCTCCTCGTCATCACAAACAACATTCATTGGAATGGCAATTGGGAGTTCATCTTCAGTATCATCGGCTAATTGTTTTTGTACTAACCAGGAAAAGTCAGACTGATTGCAACTCCAGCATTGTTCATTATCTTGTTTAAGTAAAAGATAGTTTTCCAAAAAAGCTACCTGATAACCTTCTTCCGGTGTCGCTAATAAGTCTGTATCAACCGTAACTGATGCCAGCTTTATTTCTGCACTTTCAAACTGCTTTAAAATTTGCTTAAAGTATTTTGAAGAAATTGCACGCACTGGTGTTTTCTGATTTTTCAGACGTTCTCCAATTGCAATAAACACATCATCAACAGATTCAGCCAGTTGTTCCTCTAATAAAAAGGGTACTGCTTTTCTCAAGTGCCTTTGAGCTTTATTTGGCATATCAACCTGGTTAATATGGACATCATTACTGGAAATAACCAGTCTCACACTTGCCCCTTCAGCCATATCTGCTAATACATTTAAGTCAGCCTTTAAAATTTCTTTGCTTTCCAGGTCATGGATAGCCTTAGATGTTTGCTCAGTATTCTTTGAGTTTTCAATGTACCAGCGAAAACTCTGAGCATTTTTATCACCCCAAAAAATGGTTAGTTTATTCATAATTCTTTCTCTTCGGTCTCTGCTTGACTATTCTTTACCAAAATAGCGTGAGATAACTTTAAAATTGTTCTTTTCATCTCGCTTAAATAGCGTTTTCATTGCTACCCTGGTTTTGCCAATTTCTGCTCTGGCGCTCATTTCAAAGTAGTGACTGGTGACACCTAAAAAGGTTTTATCCAGTTTATCATCATTATTGGCAGTTTCCCCAAGTGCATCGATAAATTCGTCGACGCTCTCGTAGCCTTCTTCTTCCCGGCTGGACAGTGCACTGTTGATTTCTGACAATGAACTCCCTTTGCCGCCCAGTGCCGCATAGATCAGCGCCCCCGACTCCTGACTGACTGTATTAACGTTGATCTGGTTCACTTTAGGGTCAGGAAGTACGCAAATATAGGGCAATAAGAGAGTGTAAACATCTTGGTTAAAACTCCTCATAGCTCTTAATTCACTGGTATGGGCGATAAGTCCATTAGCTGTTCGATAAGGTATTTCTAATGACTGGTAATAATCGTCTTCAGCGCCATCTGGACCAGAGGGTTCAATATCAACATCAATCCAGTCTTTGATTTCAGCAGCTAGTGCTTTACCTGTAATTTCTGTGTTCTTATTAACTTGGTTATAAAGCTCTGTAATGATTAGCTGACCAGGTGTTTCTTTGGCTGCACCATTTGGCTGGAGTCGCGGAGAGTCATCAACTTCTGGTGCTGCTCTAGGGTTATCATTTTCGTCTCTATTACCATCACCACCGCGATTTCCATTGGCGGGGGCAGCTTCTGCAATCGAATTAAGGTTATAGCAACTTTGCATGTCTTTAATTGAAGCGGTCATGCCCCCGCCTTCCAGTGGAAAGGTAATATTTTCCTGGGCCCAGGACTGATTCAGGTTAACGGTGTCTTCTTTACTGTTTTCAAATGCTTTTTTTAGCCATATTTTAGCTAGTTCCTCCATTCCCATAAGGTAGGAGTATGCCTGATCGCGGTTAATCAGATTACTACTTAACTGCTTTTGAAATCTAAGACTTTTAACTGACTCTATTACAAGTACAATAACCACTGCGGCAATTAGCACTACCGTTATGAGTGCTGTTCCTGATTGGCGTTTAGGTTGATGTCTGGTGTTTTTCATCGTGTTGCCTTATCTGATATTTTATCGGAAACGGCATATAGACGTTCAATTTCTCCATAATCACTTAATTCCAGTTTCAACTTAACCGCAACTGGTAATAGTCGGCTATTGGGATCTTGAGGGTCATCACTGAGTGGCCAATAATCACTCCAGTCCAATCCATCAAAAAAGGAAATCTTCATATTTTCAACATCTTTTAGCACCGGGCGCTTAAGACCCGAACTTTCCGCCATACCGTCGGCATGTGGGTAACTGGTACGATATAGAACTTTGTCTTCAATTGTATAGAATAAATGTTCAAGATTAGAGCGGGGCAGCTGAGCAGGGTTTCGTCGACCTAACCGAGTAAGCCTTATATAAGGGGTTGATGCTTGTAAGTCACTTTTCATACTGGGAAGAGGGTCGCCAAATTCATCTCTAACTCTGCGAGTAGTTAACTGTTGCATATCGTTAGAAATAAAAAGAAATGCACGTTGTACATTATTCAGGCGGTCACCGCTTTGTTTAATTTTATCACTGGAAACGGTCGCTTGATCAAGGACTCTCAAAGCACCCACACCAATTAGAGCCATAATCGCCATTGCGACCATGATTTCAATCAAGGTAAAGCCAGACTGGCGTGTTCTTATCAGACTAACGGGCGGCATCAACTGGCTCTTTTTTTGCGATAAACCCGATAAAGCGTGTTGTTGCCAGTTCATCTGATTCTTCATAACGAATTTCTACTTCAACCTGACGCAACTCTTCTTCGGTTGTTTTGCTAACTGTTTGTAACCAAAACCACTTATGATCGCGCATTTCCATATCTCCTCTGGTAACGCCGGTATTCGGCCAGCTTCCATCCATTCTGGTTTGCGCCATTTTGTTGAGCGCGACCCAGTGAGCAATTGTTTTAATACTAATATCTGTGTGGACTCTTTGTTGATCATTGATATTACGTAATAAAAAAGCAACGGTTGTCCCAAAAATAACCATAGCTATCAGTACTTCAAGCAGGGTAAACCCTCTCTTTGGCTGATCAAAACACAGGCTTTTCTGTTTAGACGTTCGGCTCATTTAACTAATTATTTCCTTGAGGTTAGTTTTCTTCGTATTACTATTTAATATTGAACTATAAAGTTTTAATCCTGCTCCAGATAGTCAGTGTAATCTCTATCTATATCACCAAATATATTACCCGGTAATGGTCCTTGCAGTTCTAACTGACCGGCAAGATCGCCCTTAATTCGATAAAATTTGGGCTCTTCATCTCTCGACTGATAATCATCACTGGAAGATACCGCTATGGTGAATTGGTTTTGCTCCCCGGTTGATAAAAAATAAATCTTGGGGGGATCAATGATTGGTTCCTGTTCTTCTTCGTTTTCAAAAATGTCAATATCATTTTCAAAGATATCTATTTCGTCTTCATCTGCGCTAAAAATATTTTCCCCATCAATTGCAATATTCGCTTCAACATCTTCTGAAAACTCATGTTCAGATAAAACGGGGTGTTCAGATATAATTTGCCATCTTACTGCCTGGCTCTCATCTTCGTCATTAAGAACTAAAAATTGATATCCATCTTCATCAATCGTTAAGCCATATTCTCTGTTTTCAATAACGGCCAGATCCCTTACCATTTCGATAGCAGCGAGCAAGCGAGAAATTTCTTCACGAGCATATTTATCGTTAGAGTTTCCAATGTAGGGAACTGCCATGCCAATCATGATTGCCATAATTGCCATTGCAATGAGAATTTCGATCAAGCTAAATCCTGATTGCTCTGTTAATCGACTTGGACGAAATTCTGAATATATCATCATTGTATGATAGTTAATCTTGTGCTTTGAGTGCTTCTAAAGCTTCATCAATATTCCAATTGCCGACATCCGCAGCCAATCCTTCGCCACCTTCTTCGCCATCTGCGCCAAGAGAGTAAACATCATATTCACCAAATTCGCCAGGATAAG
>CBDUHU010000363.1:0-4579 GCA_965366725.1 uncultured Kangiellaceae bacterium | reverse complement strand
GGTGCCTAACAGTGCAGAACAGACCATTAACAACCGATTTGGTGATTGCAAGGATCATGCGGTGTTGCTATTAGCGCTATTGAAAGCTGCTAACATTAAATCTAGTCTGGCACTAGCAAATCTATCGGATCGGGTTAATACGGATTTACCCAGTCTGGACCAGTTTGATCATATGATTGTTTATATTCCCGAAATATCAAATGGTTTATTTGTTGATACAACGGATAAAGATATGCAGCTGATTGGCAGGGCTCCATCAAACCTGGGGAATAGTTATGTGCTTCAATTGGAAGAAGATGAGTCCCAAATTAGAAAGATCCCACAACATTCGGTTAACGATAATCAGCTTGATATAAAGCGAAAGATTAACTTCGGGTTAAAAGATGAGGCATTAGTTCATGAGACGGTTTCTTTAGTTGGTTACTCTGCCTCAAGTTTCAGAAATTATCTTCGCTCGATTGAACCACTAGAGCAGTTTAATTGGGCGGAGCGATTTCTTTCGGAAAAAAATTCACAAATAGAATTAATTTCATTAGACGTTAATAATCTTTTAGATATTGATAAGGCGCTTATATGAGAATTTGAATATAAATTACCGTTAAAGAAATTAGAGAACAAGCATTTATTATTCGATGATATATCTGTATGGGAATATTATTTTCTGGTGCCTGATAAGGTTCAACAAAGAAACACTCAGTTTGCAATAAACTACCCAATCAAACTTTCTAGCGAAGTAATCTTTATTCTTCCTGAAGGTTATTCAATGGATGTTCTGGCTAATAATATTGAGGAAAAAAGCTCGTTTGGTCAATCTAAACTTAAATGGAATAAGTTAAAAAATCACTATACTAAATCTTTTAACTATGTTGAGAATTCGGGAATTTATGAAAAAGAGGAGTACAGTCGTTATATTAAGTTTACCAAAGCAGCAGTTAGTTCGTTGGCAAAGACCATTAAAGTGGTTCCATGACTTTCGGAAAGTTCTATAAGATAGGTTTTATATTGCATATGCAATATAAATAGGTGATACTAGCCCTTAATTAGAGATTGAGGGGCACCAATATGAGCTGGGTTAAGACAATTAGTTTTGAAAATGCGACCGGAAAGCTAAAAAAGTTATATCAGCGTATTACTGGTCCAGATAATAATGTCGATAATATATTAATGGTACATAGTCTGAGACCACATACCCTGGAAGGACATATGGCTCTTTATAAAAATGTCCTCCATCATAATGCTAACCAATTAGAGAAACATCAACTTGAAGCGCTTGGTATTTATGTCAGCATGCTTAATCATTGCGACTATTGTGTTGAACATCATTATCAAGGCTATGCACGCTTGATAACTGATGAGGCGAGGGCTATTTTGGTGCGAAATGCACTGGAGTCTGATGATTTGGAGGACATTTTTGAACCAGCTGAAATAAAGCTGTTTAATTATGCTAAAAAGCTGACCTTAATTCCTAGTTTAATTGATAGAAGTGACTTAGTTGAAATGTTGGATGCGGGCTATGATGATGGAATTATCGTTGAAGTCAATCAGGTCGTTGCCTACTTTAATTATGCCAACCGCACTGTTTTAGGTTTAGGAGTCTCAACTGAGGGGGATGTGTTAGGTTTATCGCCAAATAATAATGATGAACCTGATAATTGGGGGCATCGCTAAAATCCTGTCCATAATTGTAATATTTTGCTGAACTAACGCTAGTTTGATGCTTGAGCTTGCATCAGAAAGTCGTTAATCTGAATCTATTATTCTAAGAATACCCATAGCTTCCATATTAAGCGCTAATTTGCCTTACAATGAAGACTCTGGTAGCCCGTATAATAGAGAGCAATATTATTTTATGAGAGCATTATCAAGCTCATTTTTCTTACTAACTTTTGTGAGTTTTTGTATTTTCAGTACAGAAGTAAAAGCCACAAAGTTAGCAGATGTTTGTCAGACATTTATTAAGAGTGGTGATTACCAACTAGCACTTAAAGAATGCCAGGAACTACTTGAGACAAGTGAAAGAGAGAAAGACAACCCTGACACAGTGTTTCTATACTTGCATTTAGCCAACATTTTTAATGCATTAGGGAAAGCTGAAAGCGAGTCTTTATTTTTATCAAAAGCAGCAAACCATCCTGCCTTTTCAATTGATTCAGAAGTGGCTTACCTCTGGAATCGGAAGATGGGCCAGAAGAACTATTTTCTGAAAAATTATGTTGAGGCAAAAACGTTTCTTCAACAGGGACTAAAAATAGCTAAGAATGAGAATAATAAGCTCTGGATGAGTAAAAGCTACAATGATGTAGGCCTGATTGAGTCCCAATTAAGCAATTTTAGAGAGTCGCTAATTAACTATCAGAAAAGCCTGGCACTAAAATTATTGCAGGGGGATCTTTATTCAATTGGTACCACTTTAAACAATATCGGCTTAATCTACGTCAAGCTGGAGAAAAACAAAGAATCTATAACTTACTACGAAAGAGCATTGAATTCGTTTTTAGAGTATAGCAACGAAGCAGATTTTGATCGGCGTGTTTTTGATAATATTAATCATTTGTATGAAGATTTAGCTGTTGCTTATAGCCGAATCAACGATGTTGAGAATGAACGCTATTATCGAGACAAAACTCTGGAGTCTCTGGAACTAAAAAATTCAACACGTCAAAGAGCCCGCGCACTGGTTAATATTGCAAAACTTCAAATTGATAGTGAGCAATATGATACCGCCAATGAATTTCTTGAAACTGCGGCTAAGTTGCAGAGCTTGCACGAATTTGATCTTCGGGTTGAGATTGACTTTCAGTATGCACGTCTATACTTGAAGACAGGAGAATCAGAGAAAGCTGTGTCATATGCTAACGGCAGCTTAATAGCGGCCAAAGAAAAAAAAGACTTTCTACTATTAGCAGAGTTATACCAGATCTTGAATAAAGCCTATTTTAAAAAGGACATTAATTCAGCATATCATTACCAAAGCCTTTACTCGCAAGCGCGAGAAGAATATTTAGAGCAAAAATTTGATTCCGAACTCAAGTCGGTTCAAATAGAGATAGAGAAGCAACAAGTTGAGCGAGATCTTGTATTAGAACAAGTAGAAAACAGTAAAAATCAGTTGAAAATACAAGCCTTGACCACCTGGTCGTTAGCGGCTTTGATATTATTGATTCTATGTATTGGCTTTATCGTTTTCTATCTGTTTAAGAAGAAGAAGGAAAAACAGGCATTGTTGCTGAGTATCACCTACCACAAGCAGCAGCTATTACTTTTAGATGATAAGTACCAACACCTGAATAAATCACTCGTTTCAGCTTCGCATGATAAGGACAATAAACAGCTGTTAAGAGAGATATTAGTCAGTACCATGCTTGATGCTGTTGCTATCTGGGAGACTCATACCGGGAAAAACAGAGTTGAACTTGCGGAAAAAAGTAAAGTCTGGACTGTATCAATTGATGGTGGGACTCTCAGAACCCGTTCTCTTGATAAATATCTGAGCATGGATAAAATACCTTTGAATCCACGCTGGAGAAATGTTGCGGGAACGTGTCACTTTATTCTTTCGGATCCTGAACTCGCAGCAAAAGATCGTTTGAAGATGAATGAAAGGTTGGAGTCACTTATGCAGGCGGTTAAGAAGCTATCCTTAACCGCCACAGAATGAGTTTATTAATTTACCTCTTTTGTTTGATAGACACATTTAAAAGTCAATCCATCGTTCAAATCATATGATTGGTGATGATTTGGGCTTGCCGTATCGTAGTTGACAAAGGTTGATGGTGCCAGATAGAGCGGTACTAATACTGATGGATAAACGCCTGCTGATAGAGTATCCAGGTTGTAACAGGTAGTGACCGCAGCAGCTCGAGCGTGGCTAAAATTGTCAAACTGTCCACAAGTCGCTTCAACCATAATATTTGTCATATCGCTACCAGTACTGGCTACCTTTTGGTTACTACAATTATTCAATTTTGTTTTGCGTGGTACTGCCAGAAGGGATTTATCACGAGTTTTATAATAATCAATTTGTGTACCATTTTGGCTTATTTCCAAAATTTCACTTTTAGTTAGTTGATAGCTGGCGACTGGTACATAGTTAGTTGTGTAAGATGAGTTTTGTTGGGTGAGTATTTCTGTTAGAAATTCATGGCTCTGTGTGTTGAATGCAGCAATAATTAAAAGTGGAGTTAGGGCTAGTTTTTTCATTATAAAATCCTGCTTGTAGTTATTGTTAGCAACGCTAGCCAGGGTGAAGAGCGTTGGATTATCGTCAATAGTCGTTTTTTTTTTATTAAGGTTTGTTAAGTTATTCGTTGGTAAATTATGGTAAAAATGTTTTTACTTTATATAAATCAATAAGATAGAAAAGTACTTGTTTTACTGAGTAGGAAGGTATTGTTTATTATTAAGGGGCAATTGGACAGATAGGTTGTCACTTATTTGTCAGGTTAAACGGAATGATTATCGACATTACTTGATATTTTTAGTATTTTTCCTGCCCTGAGTCGACTGTTTTGAGTGAGGGGATTTAATGAAGAAAATCTATCGATTACTTGTTTTACTGATGGGGCTAATCATATTTCTA
>CBDUHU010000362.1:0-4580 GCA_965366725.1 uncultured Kangiellaceae bacterium | reverse complement strand
ATTAATTTTGTAAACTAATTCCTGGAATTAAATTTCAACTCACTATTTGCCGCTTTTGCGGTGTCGTATTGCCGCTTTTGAACGGTATGACTTTGCTAAGATGACTAAAATTAGCAGAGTTAATGATTGGCATGTCCTTTGCAATTAGGAATTTAAGGTAATTGTTTTTTATTGAGTGGCGGTCAGAGGCCTGAAAAATTCAAGTTACTTTAAATGATGATAAGTGGGAGCATTGAAAATCTATGTCGATTAGTTTTGAAAAGGCGTTTGGAATTCACGAGGCAGCACTCGCAATTCGTTCTCAGCGTGCTGAGGTACTTGCGAATAATATGGCTAATGCAGACACTCCTGAGTTTAAAGCGCGCGACATAGATTTCTCTCAAGCATTGAAACAAGCTCATTCAACTATGTCATCTGGTTTACATAAAACACATTCCTTACATTTAGATAGTGCGATAGGAACTGATATTCCCGGGTTGTCTTATCGAGTTCCAATGCAGCCCGATACCGGTGATGGTAACTCGGTCGATTTGCAAATTGAACAAGCGAAATTTGCTGAGAATGCTCTGCAGTATGAAACCTCATTAAGGTTTCTTGATGGTAGAGTTAAAGGTCTTATGTTGGCATTGAAAGGGGAGTAATAGTTCATGAGTAGCAAACAATGGAACATGACAAGTTTAGATTTTATCAGTGCTCAGTCGTTTGTTGGAGCAGGGAGTATTTATGGGTCTCTATGATATTTTTGACATCAGTGGTTCGGCGATGTCGGCGCAAAGCGTTCGTCTAAATACCACTGCAAGCAATATTGCAAATGCTGAAAGTGTCGCTAGTAGTCGTGGCGAAACTTATAAAGCCCGTCATCCCGTTTTTCAGGCCGTGCTAAACGGAGTGGATGTGAATGGTCGGATGCAACCGGCAAAAGCAGGTGTAATGGTGGCAGGTATTATTGAAAGCCAGGCTGAAGCCGTTGCCCGTTACCAACCTGAGAATCCACTGGCGGATGAAAAGGGGTTTGTTTATGCGCCAAATATCAATCTGGTCGAAGAGATGGCCAACATGATTTCAGCTTCTCGTTCTTATCAGTCGAACGTACAAGTTGCAACAGTGACCAAAAATTTATTAACCAAGACCCTTTCATTAGGGCAGTAAATATAAGAGTAGATCATTATGCCTTCAGGTATTGATACAGTTGATTATTCAAATATTGGGCTACAGAACCATACCGCGCCTACCCGTGAAATTAAAAAGGAATTAGGGCAGTCTGACTTCCTTGCATTATTGTCAGCGCAACTTGCCAATCAGGATCCTCTATCACCTGTCGATAACAAAGAGTTTATTACTCAGATGTCCCAGTTTGCGAGTTTGGACAGTTTACAAACCCTGGTCGATCAGTTTGATGGGCTTTCCAGTTCACTCACTTCTAATCAGGCATTACAAGCTTCTGCACTTGTCGGGCGTAATGTACTGGTGTCCGGTGATCAAGGATTTCTCGGTGAGGGAGGGGTTGTTGCTGGACAGCTTAATCTGGAAAGTACCACTGCCAATATTCATTTCGAAATCAGAGATGCAGCAGGGCAGGTTGTTCGCAGTATAGAAGTGGGTACTCAAGCCGCTGGTGATATTGATTTTATCTGGGATGGGAATAATAACGCCGGTGAGCCTATGGCCCCGGGAATGTACACGATTGCCGCTTTTGGGCAAGTGGGTGGTGCGGCAGAGCAGCTTCCTACTTCAATTATTTCGCGAGTTGAAAGTGTTAGCCTGGGAAATGCAGATGGCAGAATACTGGTCAACCTGACTGGGTTGGGACAGGTAGATTTTAATGAAATTAAAGAAATTGGTTAATCCGGAACCGGTAATTACAGGAGAGCAGTTATGTCTTTTAACACAGCACTGAGTGGACTGAATGCAGCGCAAGCAGAATTAAATGTCACCAGTAATAATATTGCAAATGTTGGTACCACAGGCTTCAAAGGTTCGCGGGCGGAGTTTGCCGATATTTTTGCTACTTCTTCATTTGGTAGCTCAGGAACCGCCATTGGTAATGGTACATTGTTAGCAAATGTTGCCCAACAATTTGGCCAGGGAAATTTAGAATTTACCTCAAATACTTTAGATCTGGCGATTTCAGGTGAAGGCTTTTTTATTCTTGCTCCGAGTGAGTCAAATACCAATCCTTTGTTTACTCGTAACGGTGAGTTTGGAGTAGATAACAATGGGTTTGTAGTCAATAATGCCGGGGCACGTTTACAAGTTTTTCCAGTGAATGCTGACGGTACTGTTACCTCAACCAGTTTATCGAGTACCGTACCATTACAGCTTCCTCAAACAGCTGGGGTTCCAACGCCGACCACTAGTGTCGATATTGGTGTTAACTTACCGGCCAACGCGGCAGTATTAGATCCGTTGCTGTTTAATCCGGCACAACCTTCAACATTTACCCAGTCTACTTCATTAACAGTATTTGATTCCTTAGGTGAGAGTCATGTAGTGACGGCTTATTATGTTAAGACCAATCCAAATGTATGGGCTGTTTATTATAATACAACCGACGATGCAGGTGCTGTTCTGCCATTAGATATAACCGCAGGAACTGCCGGTGCAGGAGGGCAGTTATACAATACTCTTGGCTTTGACAGTGCTGGTGGTTTAGATAACGCAACCAGCATACCAGTTCCGCCAGCGCCAATAACAACGTCCACAATTGATTATGGTAATGGTTCTGATTCGACTGGAACAATCAGTTTCACTTATGCCGGAAATGACACCACTCAATTTTCATCCCCGTTTACAGTGAATACCTTAGAACAAAATGGTTTTCCGATTGGTCGATTAACCGGTGTAGAGATTTCTGATACCGGGGTTGTCAGGGCTAATTTCAGTAACGGTCAAGCCAGTGCTCTGGGTAAAATAGCGTTAGCAAGATTTCAAAACGCACAGGGTCTTGCTCAACGGGGTAATAATACCTGGGAAGATAGTATTGATTCTGGAACCCCTTTAGTTGGTGAAGCAGTTACTTCGAGTTTTGGTCAGATACGTTCAGGCGCATTAGAAGTTTCAAATGTCGATCTTACCGCAGAGTTAGTTAACCTGATTGCAGCGCAAAGAAACTTTCAGGCGAACGCTAAATCAATAGAAACAGAGAACACCGTGACTCAAGCGATTATTAATATCAGATAATCGTTTTGAAGAGGCTTTTTTATTATTTCGATAATGAATGATAGTCACCGACTCAATAGCAATGAATTGATCAGCCATTTAGCGGACTGATTCAAACAAGGTTAATCATGGACAAACTGCTTTATATTTCAATGACAGGCGCCCGAGAAACTTCGCTAGCGCAAGCCAATTCATCGAATAACCTGGCTAACGCAAAAACCACCGGGTTTAAGGCTGACCTTGCACAGTTTAGAGCAATGCCAGTTTACGGCGATGGTCATGCTAGCAGAGTTTTCTCAATGGCAGAAAGGCCTGGCTACAACTTTGAGTCCGGCGGAATTATGACTACCGGACGTGATCTGGATATTGCAGTAAGAGATCAGGGGTGGTTTGTTGTACAAGATGAGCAGGGAGAGCAACGACTAACTCGTCGTGGTGATCTTAAAGTTAGTCCAAATGGTGCATTGTTTAACGGCAATAATTTACCGGTAATGGGGGATGGTGGACCAATTGCAATTCCGCCGTTTGAAAAACTGGATATTGCTAAAGACGGCACGATTACCATTATTCCCTTAGGGGCTGAAGCCAATGCGCCCGCCGTGATCGATCGCATCATGATGGTTAAACCAGAACTTTCCAGTTTAGAAAAAGATACTCAGGGATTATTTAAGAGCCGTGATGGTGAACCCTTTGTTGCGGATGCCGCAGTTACTCTGGAAAGTGGTGTACTGGAGTCAAGTAATGTCAGTGTGGTCGAAGAACTAACCAACATGATTAACTTATCCCGCCGGTTTGAAGTGCAAGTAAAATTAATGGCGTCGGTTGAAGAAAATGGACGCGCATTGGATCGCTTATTGCACTCTTAATCACAACAGGTCAATAAACGATACAAAAACGTCAAATTTTGACCGCGATATTTGAATTGAATAGAGGTACCTCATTATGCATCCAGCTTTATGGATTTCGAAAACAGGACTTGAGGCGCAAACTAAAGACCTTGCAGTACTATCAAATAATCTTGCAAATGCTGGAACCGTAGGTTTCAAAAAATCAAGAGTCGTATTTGAAGATCTTTTTTACCAGAACCTACGTCAGCCAGGTGCTCAGTCGTCTCAAGATACCAGACTGCCTGCGGGCTTGCAGTTAGGGACCGGGGTAAAAGTGGTAGCAACCCAAAAAATACATAGTCAGGGAAGTTTTAAGACAACCGATAGTCAGATGGATATGGCAATTCAGGGAGATGGTTTTTTTCAGGTATTACTGCCGGATGGTACCACTGGTTATTCACGTGCGGGAAATTTTACAACCGATGAAAATGGGCAAATTGTTACCCAGGGAAGCGGCTATGTTTTGCAACCTGGGTTCACTATTCCACAAACAGCAATCAGTATGGATGTTGCACTTGATGGAACCATTTCTGT
>CBDUHU010000361.1:0-4588 GCA_965366725.1 uncultured Kangiellaceae bacterium | reverse complement strand
GACCAATTGGTGTTGGTAAAACAACACTCGCCAATAAACTTGCCCAGTCTTTTCAAGGCGAGTTATTACTCGAAGCAGCACAGGAAAACCCTTTTTTAGAAAAATTTTATCAAGATCCTAAAGGTGGTGCTCTTCCGGCTCAATTATTTTTCTTATTTCAAAGAACTCAACAGTTAAAAGAAGTGATCCAGAAAGATCTGTTTATTAAAAATAGAGTGGCTGACTACTTAATGGATAAAGATCGCCTGTTTGCTCAAGTTACTTTAAATCATGATGAGTTAAACCTGTATGAACAGGTTTACCAGAACCTGACAATTAATGCGCCAACACCGGATTTAGTGATCTATCTGCAGGCACCAGTCGACATACTTTTGAAGCGGATCCGTAATCGTGGTATCAACATGGAGTATTCAATTACTCAGGAATATTTAGATAAACTCAGTAATGCCTATACTGATTTTTTCCATTACTATGATGCATCCCCTTTATTAATCGTCAATGCTTCTGGCATGGATTTGGTTAATAACGAACAACACTATCAACAATTACTGGACCAAATTGAAAGCACAACCAATGGCCGTCATTACTTTAACCCAACGATTTTATAATTAGACTTTTAATCAGGTTCTAAAACATGAAAAAACAGACTATCCATTCATTACTCGCGTTAAAGGCAAACAAGCAACCCATCACAATGTTGACCGCGTACGATGCGACCTTTGCCAAATTGATTTCTGAGCTTGGTATCGAAGCCATATTAATCGGCGACTCTCTCGGTATGGTTATACAGGGGGAAGAATCGACCATACCGGTTTCAATGCAAGACATGTGCTATCACATTCGTTGCGTCGCCAAAGGCAATCAGGGGGCCTTGTTAATTGGCGATATGCCATATATGTCATATGCTAACAAAGCCCAGACATTTGTAAATGCCGCTGCATTAATGCAAGCAGGTGCTAACATGGTTAAACTGGAAGGTGGCCAATGGCTTGTCGACTCGATAACAGGATTAACAGAAAGAGGGATCCCGGTTTGTGCCCATCTGGGTCTCACTCCGCAGTCCGTTGATGCTCTTGGCGGTTATAAGGTTCAGGGCAGGGATGAAAATCAGGCAAATATAATGATCGAAGATGCCCTGGCACTGGAGCAAGCCGGTGCAAAGTTACTTGTTCTTGAATGTGTCCCTCAAGCTCTCGCAAAAACAATATCAGAAAAGCTGACGATTCCAACTATCGGTATTGGAGCTGGAAATCAAACGGATGGCCAGGTATTAGTCTTACAGGATATGTTGGGATTAAATGCAGATTTCCAGCCTAAATTTGTCCACAATTTTATCCATGATGATGGAGTAACTTCAGTCGCAGATGCAATTAAAAGTTATGCCGTTGCGGTTAAAAACCGAAGCTTCCCAGCTAAGCACCATTGTTTTGATTAATATAAAAGACGAGTAAAATGAAAATAGTAGAAAGTCCCAGAGAACTTCAAACAAAAATCAGGAAATTAAAAAATAGTGGTAAAAAGATAGCTTTTGTTCCAACAATGGGCAATCTTCATGCAGGCCACTTGTCATTAATTAAGTTAGCCAGAAAGCATGCAGATATTGTTGTTTGTAGTATATTTGTAAACCCCCTGCAATTTGGCCCCAATGAGGATCTGGATGCTTACCCAAGGACATTACAGGAAGACATTGAAAAGCTCAGGGCGCATTCAACAGATTTTCTTTTCACCCCTTCAGATAAAAATATCTACCCGCTTGGAAAAGAAAAACATACGAGCGTAGTAGTTAATCGAATGACCGAAAACTTATGTGGTACTATTCGGCCAGGCCATTTTCTTGGTGTTACAACTGTAGTTAATATTTTATTTAATATCGTTCAACCAGACTGCGCTATCTTTGGTAAAAAAGACTATCAACAATACCTTCTGATTAAAGCAATGGTTAATGACTTAATGTTTCCCATTGATATCATTGGTGGAGAAATTGTCAGGGAAGATAATGGACTGGCAATGAGTTCGCGCAATGGTTACATGACTGAAGTAGAAAAAGAAAATGCCAGTCTGCTGAGAAAAATCATCTTACAAACAGCGCATAAAATAAAACAAGGCTTGCCAATTAAGCAATGTATTAATCAAGCAGTTTCTACTTTGACCGAAAATGATTTTACAATTGACTACTTTGAAGTAATTAGAAGCACAGATTTACAGCCCGCATCAACATCTGATAAAGAGCTCTTGATTGCTGCAGCTGCGTGGCTGGGAAAACCAAGAATACTTGATAATTTGGAATTTGAGATATCTCACTGAAAATCAATCACTAAATAAGTGAAAATCAAGTTTTTCATTGGGACGGACTGGACACCTATTATTCATTTAGACTAAGGTATTCGATAACTAGAACTGATGAATATCAAGACAAAAGGAATTTCAATATGAGCGAAATCCATAGCCACCCTCTCGACTCTGCTTTTTCACAAAAAGCGCTAATAACCCCTTCTAGATATCACTCAATGTATCAAGCATCTATCGATGATCCAGATGCTTTCTGGGCCGAACAGGCAGAGAGCTTTATTTCATGGGATAAGACCTGGAATAAAGTCAGTGATGTTGATTTCTACACAGCATCTATAAAGTGGTTTGAAGGTGCAGAACTCAACGTCAGTTACAATTGTATTGACCGTCACCTGGCTGATAAAGGCGATCAAACCGCAATCATTTTTGAAGGCGATGAGCCGGGTAACTCTCGTCACATCAGTTATCAGGAATTACATGATGAGGTTTGTCGTTTCGCTAATATTTTAAAAGACAGAGGGGTGAAAAAAGGCGATCGAGTGTGTATTTACATGCCAATGATTCCTGAAGTTGGCTATGCAATGCTGGCATGCGCTAGAATTGGCGCGATACATTCGGTGGTATTTGGTGGATTTTCACCGGAGTCTTTAAAAACCAGAATTCTGGACTCGGATTGCCGGGTCGTAATAACAGCAGACGAAGGTGTTCGTGGCGGCAAGAAAATACCACTAAAAACAAATACTGACATCGCGGTAAAAGATTGTACTAATGTCCACTCAGTAGTTGTCATTAAGCATACAGGTGCTGTAATTGACTGGAATGAAAAAATTGATGTCGATTATAAGGCACTCCACAAAACTGCGAGCGCTCACTGCGAACCAGTTAAAATGAATGCTGAGGACCCACTTTTTATACTCTATACTTCTGGCTCAACAGGCAAACCTAAGGGTGTCTTACACACATCTGGTGGTTACCTGCTCTACGCAGCCATCACCCATAAGTATGTATTTGACTATCAGGATGGCGACATATACTGGTGCACCGCTGATGCAGGGTGGATAACCGGACATTCATATATTTTTTATGGCCCGCTAGCTAATGGCGCAACTACGCTCGTATTTGAGGGAGTTCCTAACTACCCCGATGCATCACGGTTTTGGCAAGTGGTCGACCAACACAAAGTTTCCATCTTTTACACAGCGCCAACAGCTATCAGAGCATTGATGGCATTAGGTGATGAACCTGTGAACAACACTTCCAGAGAAACTCTGCGCTTGCTCGGCACCGTCGGCGAGCCAATAAACCCGGAAGCCTGGGAATGGTATTTCAAGACCGTTGGACAAGAAAAATGCCCGATAGTTGATACCTGGTGGCAAACAGAAACAGGCGGAATAATGATTACACCGTTAGCCGGGGCTCATCCGCTAAAACCCTTTTTTGGGGTAAAACCTTCCATGTTAAACAATGAAGGTCAGGAGTTGTCAGGTGAAGCAGCGGGTAGTCTTGCAATATCACAAAGCTGGCCAGGACAAATGCGCGGTATCTACGGTGATCAACAACGCTTCTTCGACACCTACTTTTCTCAGTTTCCAGGTTATTATTTTAGCGGCGATGGTGCCAAAAGGGATGCTGATGGTTTTCTATGGATAACTGGCCGAATGGATGATGTATTAAATGTCTCGGGTCATCGTTTGGGAACTGCGGAAATAGAAAGTGCACTAGTTCTTCATCCAAAAGTTGCAGAAGCAGCAGTTGTAGGCTTTCCCCATGAAATAAAAGGTGAAGGTATCTATGCGTACGTTACACCGATGACCGGGGTTGAATGTAATGACGAATTAAAAGCAGAGCTAGTCAAATTTGTTGCGACCGAAATAGGTGCAATTGCAAAGCCAGAAGTCATTCAATGGGCACCGAGCCTGCCAAAAACCCGTTCAGGAAAAATAATGCGTCGTATTTTACGTAAGATCGCGGCAAATGAGTTTGATGACCTTGGCGATACATCAACCCTGGCAGAACCTAGCGTTGTTGATCAGATAATAAAAAATCGATAACAGGTTAGTAATGGGAGGCTATAAAACAGCTTCCCATTTAGTTTTTGTTGTCATGCAGCATAAAACATTGTTACACTCGAACAGATAAGTCGATCAAATAATAAAAAACTGAGGTAAAAGTCAGAATAATGTCTTTTACAGCAAAACCCAGCCGATCGTAAAAACAGGATCAAAAACTATGTCTGATATTAGAGTTATTAAGAAGTACCCTAACCGACGCCTATACGATACAAAAATCAGTAGCTACA
>CBDUHU010000360.1:0-4595 GCA_965366725.1 uncultured Kangiellaceae bacterium | reverse complement strand
CTTTATAGTTTGCTCTTTCACGGAAACTATCAAGTTCTTCATTAACCAGATCACCCCAATAGATTTCATGAAACAGGAGTTCATCTTCCAAACGACCTTCAGCGCCTTTGACGTATTCTTCAGTGATTCGGTGCTTTAACTCAACAGAATAGAACTCTTCGTCGCTACCCAAACCATGAATTACCGCAATCGCTAGTCTTTTCATTTGTCTACCTCGTTACCGGACATATAAACATTTCTCGTTGATAATCAATATCATAAATTAATAATTTAGATTTTGCTAGTATTAGGCTCTGTTGATCTTTTATATTTAGCCACAAGTCATCAATTTTAAGGTCAGAGATAAGCCTTGTAATAGCTTCAACCCTAGTGGAATAACCAATTCAACGCAATTCCATCTCTCTATTTAGAGCTTCCCCTATTTGTATTGAATTTTTCAAAAGGTGGTTGAGCATTCATACTCCCCTTTTATTAGTCAGCATACCTGTCAACACGCACTGTTCATATTTTAGTCAACATTGACTTCACTAACCTATAGATTTCAGTTGTTGAACAACTATTTCCATTCCGCCTGGCCAGATGCTCTGATCTTACCTGTAGTTAAATAGTATAGCTGTCAGGTAGTTGTTGTGAAAATTTTCTAGTAACATAATTTTCAAGTAGACCCCACGGGAATTGGCAAACATACACATGGTTACTACTTAGCAAAGACAAGAATATTTAGCCTTCAGCTCTCAATGCCGCTTTAGTTGACGATAACAAACTAGCTGACTATCACTATCTAAACAAGAAAACTCGAGTTATATATTTTATAACTTTTCAATATCAGAGCATACAAAGAACAGTTCTCAGCAGACATCGATTTATCGAATGCAGGTTACACTTTATGACCTGTTTAGTGGTAAATGAATTAACCTGTTTTTAGATCGATCCGACTGAAATTTTCATATTCAATATGAAATTACAGGTTAACTACTTCAAACTATTTAGCAGACTAATCGTGGGGACATAAAAAAACCCGAAATAACAAGTATTTCGGGTTAATTAACAGTTCTATAGAACTATAATATGGCGGAGTGGACGGGACTCGAACCCGCGACCCCCGGCGTGACAGGCCGGTATTCTAACCAGCTGAACTACCACTCCGCAGCGGGCGCAACCAGTCAATCAATTCTGTCTTAAAGAACTATCTGGCTACTGTGTTTCAGCGGGCGCAATAATACGTAGCAGCCATGAAAGTGTCAATCATAATTTACCAAAAATTGAATGTTTTTTTCTAATTGAGCAATTATCATCCTGATTGGTTAACTTTTATACGGGATATACAGCCTTCTTACCATAAAATCATTTCATTTGATTATTTCCCAGCTAAGACTTAACTCCCTTCTGACTTTATATCTCCACTTTCTTCAAATGCTTCATCCCAGGAAGGCTCTTCATCGGTTGACTCGCCGCTAACAGTTTCACCCAGTTCTAATTCATCAAGTGCACTATCAATATCATCTAACTCACTATCTATTTCAAAGTCAGGCGCGCTTTCTTCAGAACTAACACCAGAGACTCCAAGCTCATTACTAATATCTTCACTTTCAATAATATCATTTTCGTCAACAGCTTCAGAGAAAGCATCAAAAGCTTCCTCATCAAAAGCCTGTTCATCATTTACACCATCTTCAATTAAATCGCGTCCATTATCAGCTTCAATATCTTCAGAGCCATTATTAATAGCACCATTTTTTCCAGAAAAGGTTTCCATTGCAGTAATGATCTGATCGACCGACATTTCAGTATCAGGAACTTGCTCACCAAACATTGAGCTAAATTCACCAAATATGTTATTTAAAGTGGTTAAAGTGACATGGACTTCATGCTTAAGAGTTTTAACTTCCAACTTCAGGTCAGTAATTAACTCAGCTTGTTCCTCACTAATGTCTTCTACATCATTTTCAGCTTCAACCACATTAGGTGCAATTTCTAAATCATGGTAGTGTTCTGATATTCGACTCAAGTCCTCTTCCAGTCGGGCAATAGCACCAGCATTTCTATCCAGTAACCCACTGAGCAGATTTCGAAACAGAAATTTCCTTTCACTGATAATTTTCTTCGTTATTCTTTTAGCTTTAACCGGTTCTATTGATAGTTTTTCAGTCAAAAACTTAAAAATCTCGTTGCGCTGATCATTCTCATTTTTTTTAATATTTACAATTAACTTTCGTGCTGCGCGTTTATTTTTTTTGTTCGCACCGAGTATCATGCTAAATAGGACAATACTCAAAATGACAAAAGGAAGTGCAACCTCCAAAATAATCAGCCATGATATTATTTCAGAATTCATTTGTTTTTCTCACCTCGATTACTGATTGTTGTCTTCATTGTTGTCATCATCCTCGTCTGACAACTCTCCTGCCAGTAACATCGAATTCTGGTGGCTTTTTCGTTTAAAATACTTCCAACCGAAAAATCCCAATAGCCCTAGAAAAATATTACCGCCTAAACCAACATAAAGCCATACCATCCAATCAACTTCTTCCTCAGCTGGTGGTTCATTTATTATTTCTGACTTATCATCATGCTTAGTTTCAACTGGAGTGATTTCAGGTTCAGGTTCAGGTTTCGCTAGTTTTTCTTCTTCTGCCACTTTAGTGGCTTCTTCCTGTTGCTCCAATGCCGCCAGATACTCAACAGTAGGTGGAGCAGTAAATATGATGGGCTCAGGAGATACTGAAAAATTTCTGCCTAGTACTGACTGACCTTTGATATCAGCCTTAATAGAATAATCCCCTCCGGCTGGCACAGTTCTTAGTTCAATCGGTTTAGATAAGTCTTCTAGTGCTAAATACTGTTTCTCTCCATCAGGATAAGTTACTGCAAAATTAACTTTCAGACTTTCTTCAATAACAATGTCATTTCTTACTTGTAAAGACAAAATATGAGGACTCGAAGCTAAACTTGAAATTTGCATTTGATGAATAATTGGAGAACCGTAGATATTGACGGCATGATTACGGGTTCTTTCAAAGGTTGGACTTTTTATTTCCAGGGTCAGGTTGAGAACCCCTTCCGCGTTATCAGTAAAGAAATTCTGTTTAAATTGCGAACTACCACTATCAAAGAACATTGCTAACTTGCTTGTCTGCCCAGCTTTATTTTGTTCAAGCCTTGCATCAACCAGATTGAGAAAGTCCACTTTATTAATTAACCGGCCATCTTCCAACAAACTAACCGCATAATTAATCGCTTCCCCTGCTAACAAATTGTTAGGTACCGGCTCAATGTTAAGTCCCAGATTACTGACAACCAAAACTCTATTATCAGGATCAACATTCGCGTCAATTTTCCATTGGCCCATCTGGGGCGCTTTGATGGTAATCAAATCATACCCATCAGTGGTAAACCAACGAACTGAACCATCACTACTTGCACCGGTCAAAGTTTTGCCGTCAGGCGCTAACAGGCTGGTTGTATCTTGAGTCGATTGTTTAAACACAAGTAATGTCATTTCTTCAATACTGGCATCAACATTAAAAATATTATCATTCAGCGGCAAACTATCTCTTGTCGCAGATTGCTCAAAAATTTTTAAGAACACCCTTTGCAGCTGTTCCGCAGACTCAACCGCCTGATACCAACCATCAGTCTGAGTCGAAAGCGCTTTCAAAAGTTCATGATCAGCATTTTGGGAAAGTGCAACTGTGTGGATAACGACCTTTGCTTTGATCAGCTTGGGTAAAATCTCATTTAGGATTCTCGTTCTTTCCTTTGCATTAACTGAACCATCCTTTGAAATATCTACCATCCCATCAGTCAGTAAAATAAGGCTTCTTTTTTCCTTATCATTGGGTGTCTTCCAACCGTAACTGGCTTTTTCCAGAACACCACCAATATTAGTAAATAAACCGGCTGAATTAATTTTTTTTGCGGACAAAGTTGCTTTTTCTTGCCATTGAGAATCAACTCTGGCTGCCGGAACCAGCATATTAATATAGCGCCCAAAAGCCCAGACTCCAGCTTCAGCCCCTTCAGGAAGAAGATTGGTCACCAGTTGCAACGCAGGCACTCTTAAATTATTCGGATCATTGTTTTTCATACTGCCAGAAATATCGATCAACAAACGTACATCTGGTTTTTTAATTTCAACCTTACGTTCAGCAGCACCAATAGACAGACAACCTACCGAAACCAATAATCCACATAACAAACCTGTTAATCTTCTCATATAAATTGCCGTCATCAACTCCTTATAATTCACCATAAGTGTAGACTAAATAGAGTTATTTTTCATAATATTCAGTGAGATACAAGGAAAGTTTAAATAAACAATGAAACACTTCTCATCTATTCTGGAATTTTCTCTTGATCAACATCATCATTTCGGTGCTCCGGTCACGATATGATTGGATTAGATGGAGTTATCTATTCGATAGAACTTATGTGAGCTTTATCTAAAATATTTTGCAACAACAAACTTATTTCAGTTAATTCAATATATTTTTACCTTAGCAGAGGCAAACAATCATGATAACTGTACAAGAAATGATGAGCGAAAACCCAAAAACCTTGTCGCGCTATAGTAGTCTTTATGATGCACGAAAGAT
>CBDUHU010000359.1:0-4597 GCA_965366725.1 uncultured Kangiellaceae bacterium | reverse complement strand
TCAGAAAAACCGAATTGAGACATATCCTGCATTCTCATAGGGTAGAGAATGCCATTCAAGTGATCACACTCATGCTGTACCACAGTCGCATGAAAACCACTTACCTGTCGGTTAATGACTTCGCCGTTCTGATTAAATCCACTATAACTAATCTTATCAGGTCGGCTAACCAGCCCACGCATACCAGGAATACTTAAGCAACCTTCCCAACAGCTGGTTACAGTATCGGATAAAACTTGAATTTCAGGGTTTATTAGTACAGTTGCTGGCAATAACTCCTTATCTGGGTACCTAGGGCTATTTCCACCACCAAAAATAACCACTTGTTGTAATATCCCAATTTGCGGTGCCGCAAGCCCGGCTCCATCAGCAGCATTCATCGTATCGAGTAGATCCTGAATTAGTTGATCCAATTCCAGGGTATTAAACTCCGAAACTAGCTGACTCTGTTGCAATAATCGAGGATCGCCCATTCTTAATATATTTCTGACCGCCATATCCAACCTGCCCGCTCAACAAGATAAAGCTGATTTTAGATCATAAAAACACAAGCTAACAAGTGATGATGAGAACAAGCAGTCAGCAATTTCTTTTTTCCATACAATTAGCAACAAATTTAATCGTCCAAATCATCCAAAACTCTGTTAACATTTATTAACTGGTTAATAGCATCACGCGGATATCGACTTGGTACAGATTATTAAATACTTCTTTATTTTTATTGTAGGCCTGATCAGCGGATACTTTATCTATTCGAGCATACAGGAAAATGAACAATCTGATGGACTTATTATTGAGCAAGCAGAAAATATCCAACCGATACAGCAACCAACATTGACAGAATTGACCGAGACTCAAAAAACCGGGCAATTAGAACTAACCAATAATGACTTATCACTATTAAACCAACAAATTGAACAACAACAGCAACTCATCAAAAAGTTACAACAGAATTTAATTGAACAGCAAAATATTAATCGCGAGTTGTTAGTTACAAAAGAAGAATCAACCACAAGCCTGGAAGCAATTTCACTAGAAGATTTCGAAAAACAGATTAAAGATCAATTTGTTAATAAATTCAAAGGATACGCAATAGAGTTAAAAGGCGAACAACTAACCAGAGTCAAAGAATCATTAGAAAAAGATGCGACTAAAGCAGAATGGAATGCTGAATATGAAAATAACATTACCGCTTTTATCAGCGACTCCGATCCCAATGGCCTGCATTTTGTTGACGAAATGTCTTGCAATCAAAGTATGTGTCGATTAAAAGTACAATCAAATGACACCGAGCATTGGAAAAAGCTGTATCATCAGATGACTAATCAAAGCTGGTATAACAGTATTACTTTAACCGAACCCTCGAGTGATCCCAGTATATTTATCTATTATATCCCCCAACCTCAAGATAGCTGAAAACAGAGAAAAGAAAAAATGCTCTATTTATTAATTCAAGGCCAATATGAGGTATTTACCATTATCCTCATAGTTATAGTGATTTCATTAAGCTTTCATGAGTTTGGTCATGCATGGACAGCAAAGAAATTTGGTGATGATACCGCGCAAAGAATGGGACGATTGACACTAAACCCTGTTGCTCACATTGATTTATTTGGTTTGCTAATGGTGGCTACAATTGGATTTGGTTACGCCAAACCAGTACCAACTAACCCCCGCAACTTTAATTCAAGTCAGGCTTCACTCTGGATTTCAGCGGCGGGCCCTGGAATGAACCTGCTACTGGCGTTTATTTGTATTAATTTACAAGTAGCAGCCTATGAGTTTCAGTTGGACTACCTGACTACTGCTGGCCCTCAATTATTTCTTCAGTATATGACGTTTATAAATCTCATTCTAATGTTGTTTAATCTACTACCAATCGGGCCGCTCGATGGTCATTATATCCTACCGTATTTCTTATCTAAAAATAATGCATACCGTTACTCTCAATGGAATGCTAAATACGGAACAAACGTCTTATTTGGATTGATAATATTGTCATTTCTGGGAGTACCTATTTTTTCAACATTAATGACATGGGCAGCCAATATGGCAAGATATCTTCTACTATTTTAACTAATCATAAAGAACAGAGCTAATATCCCCCTTCGGGGATAGCCCTTTAATTCGGCACATCATTATTCAAGATATTCCTGCCAAAGCTTTTTCAGGTTATCATGTTCTTTCTGTTTCTTCTTTTGATACCAGATTGAAAGAACCACAAAGCCACTAATCCATAAGATTCCAAAAACAATAAAACCCGGCTCAGATATTCTAGGGTTTGCCGACGGATACACCTGATTTACCCCAACTAATAATAGAAAAGCAGCTAACAACATAAAGCTGAAGTTTTTACAAAACCGTCCTAATTCAACGCCTGCTTTAACTCTATTAAAATAAAGCGCTAGCACATCTCTGGTTGACTCTCCTTGTGCACGAAAAATCGGCAGCCGAATTTTAAAGTCAATATAAACCCCATAGACAACCAGACAGCCGATCAGAAGATCCCAGCTATTCAGCAACCAGTCTTCCTGATTTTCCACCAGTCGATAATAAAGGAACGGAAAGTAGGCCAGTACAAATAGAACATCAACAAGCAAAATGGCACCCATTCTCCATGTGACCCAATTGATCTTCTTTTTTATCTTTTGCATGTCAGGCTGATAAGACTGCCATTGGGATTGAAGCGCTTCCCAGTTGTCATTCGGTTCACTCATGCTTTTTTCGCCGTTGTTAGTATCTTGTTTAACTTTGATTTCGCTCTACTCAGCTTTGCACCCACATTGGTTACTGAAATCCCAAGAATAGCGCTAATATCTTTATAGCTTAACCCTTCCAATGCCAGAGTAACCAGTTGCCTGTCGGACATAGAAAGAAGGTATAACGCTGCCATCAACTGAGTCATTTTTTGTTCACTGGAAATTGCATCACTGGGACAACCATCCTTATTCAAATGTGACTCTTCAATCTCAACTGATAAAGGTTCTTTTACATATCGAGCGACATGAGAAATTGCCCGCTTATGAGCAATACTTAATATATAGGTCTTAAGGCTTGACTGATTATCAAAACGTTCAATCGCTTTCCATAAAGCAACCGATATTTCCTGATACAACTCTTCCTGAAGTGCCGGGATCCGCTCGTAAGTGCTAATAGTACGAGCGATCATTGGATGGTACTCGGTCAATGTCTTTTCAAAGAAACGTTCATATTCTTCACGTTTGTGCTGCCCCATAGGCAATATTCCTAAGGTATTCGCTTCTGTTTCTGGTGAATGATAAGTAATTGACACAAGCAGTCGGTGGTATTTAAAATTCAGGTGATAATATAGTCACTCGTGACACATATTTATTACACTTTTTTTTATTCACTGCTTATTCAATATAATATCTTCTATGCTGCAATTTGATGACAAATCTGTTATTGCGGTTCCAGCGAACTAATGTCCGTCCGGTACTAATTGAAAACGTTGAACACTCTTTCCGTCTTGAGGCAGGGTTTCGCAAAACATATCAATTGGCCTTACCCATAACTCCTTTTCTCCATACAACGGACGATACAAAACTAATAACTCTTCTGTTTCACTATGTCTTGCAGTACCAATAACTTGATACTCTCCGCCTTTGTAATGGCGATATTTACCGGGCACAATATCGCTATTTTTTTCACTCATCTTCTCTCCAGGGTAGTTGTTTCTGGTAAGCTTCCAGATGTTTTTGATATTCAAGTAGTTGCTTTTCTTCTATTTCCTCAGGGAGCATTGCAATCGCCTGATTTTGTAAAGAAATGGCTTTCTCATATTGTTCAGCTAAAGCATATGCAGCCGCCTGAGTATCCAGAAACATCGCCTTATCCGGGGTAGTTATATCGAGTTTTTGAGCCCAGAACAAAGCTTTTTCTTCATTACGAAATACCTGGTGTGGACTTGTCGCATAAATCCAGGCAAGGTTATTAATCCCCATAGAGTGCCCTTGAAGTGCCGACTTTTCGAACCATGAAAGAGCAGAACCAATATCCTTTGGCCTTCCGTCACCATTATAAAATAGCATCCCGATAGCAAATTCAGCATGGGGATCACGGTAAGCAGCTGCTTTAGTTAACCAGTGGTAAGCTTTATCAAAATCCTGATTAACCGCTTCAGCATACATGTAAGATTCGCCAACAAATGTCTGCGCATCTGGCAAACCATTTTCCGCGGCTTTAAGATACCAGTTAAACCCCTGCTCTTTTGTAGTTCCCTGGTTCGAGCGATCATAATAATAAATGTCGCCAACCAACCACTGCGCCTGCACTACTCCGGAATTAGCCGCTTTTTCACAACTAGTAGCAGCAACCAGATAACTTTCGGCTCGGTAATGGTTAATACAATCGATTATATCTTGTTGAATCAGGTCTTCATCGTTACTGCAGGAAGACACCAATAAACCTAACAAAACAACCAGGATATGGTTACCATTTTTCATCTAATAAAACCTACATGATGTCTGAAACGATTAAATAACTTGAGCCAGAAACCTTAGTCCCAGGCAGTCAGTAAATCTCCATCGCAAATATCGCATAAAATGGGCTTTCGGATCAGTTAAATGCAAGCTCTGAT
>CBDUHU010000358.1:0-4606 GCA_965366725.1 uncultured Kangiellaceae bacterium | reverse complement strand
CAGAGCGGAACGTATCATTGATGTGCTTGATGGTAAGGTGATTGCTGATAAACGGATCAATAAGATTGATACTGAATTAGTTGAAGAGGCGCTAACATGACATCGCTGAGAATATTCGACCTAATCACTAACGATTTTAAATATGCCACCAGATTACTCCTAAAAACCCCAATATTTACCGGTATGACAGTTTTGATCATGGCTGTCGGCATTGGTTTAAGCTTATTTTTGTTTTCATTTTTCCATACAACCAATGACAAGCCATTGCCATTTCCAGACAGCCAGTCACTTGTCATTCTTAACTCTTTTCAACAGGGGGTACAAGATTATGGAAACGAAATAGATCTTCATGACTACCTTGAAATAAGAAATAATATCAAGGGGTTAACAGAATTTGGTGCATATAGAAGCGAGCAACTTAATGTCTCAGGGAAAGATGGTAGCAGGCGGTATAATGGAATTATGATGGAACCTAATCTGTTTCAGATAACCAGAACCAAGCCTGTTTTGGGACGCGAATTTAACCATAGCGACAACCTTCACGGTGCAAAAAATGTAGTAATTATCGGCCATGATATGTGGCAAAACCAATTTGCCGGTTCCGCCCGAGTTATCGAGGAAAATCTGCGTATTAATGGAGAAAATCACCAAATAATTGGAGTCATGCCAGCAGGTTATTATTTCCCGGCAAGAGCAGAAATGTGGCTCCCAATGCGTCAGGACGCTAATCAATTAAGACGAGGTCAAGGTAACAGTTACTACGGCATAGCCCACATTGAGAAGGGATACTCAATGCAGGATATCAATCAACAACTCGCTGTGATAATGAAACGCCTCGAGCAGAAATACCCCAAATCAAACTATTCAATAAGTGCATTTGTATCAACTCTGCAAAAGGGACAGGGAACTCGCGGAAGCCAGAAAGTTATCTATTCAATGTACATTGTTGCAATATTGATATTACTATTAGCATCAATCAATGTGGGAAACCTGCTACTCGCAAGGGCGGTACAGAGAGCAAAAGAAACCGCCATCAGAGTGGCGTTAGGGGCGCCGCAGCTGCGCATAGTTACCCAGATGATGTGGGAAAGCATTATTATTTGTAGCCTTGGTGGTGTGATTGGTTTACTGATGACAGCCTGGGGATTGGAAATACTACAATCAATTGTTGCCACATTCTGGTTTGACAAGCCGGTGTTCTGGTGGAAGTTTAGTATTGATGGCTACACCACGAAAATTGTACTGTTATTTACCAGTATTACCATTTTGCTAACTGGATTAATTCCCGCCTGGAAGAATTCGAAAATCAATGTGAACCTTGCACTTCGCGATGGAACTCGCGGTGCACAAGGCAAAAAAGCGGGCTGGCTAAACCGAATTCTGGTTGTTAGTGAGATTTTCTTATCGACAACGGTGATGATCGCCGCTTCGATCATTGTTGTAGTGAACTACCAGGCAACTCAAGCTGATTATGGGGCAAAGCCGGACAATCTGTTAATCGCCCAGTTACACTTGCCAGAATCAACCTATACAAACCCGGAGCAGCGAATACAATTGGTCAATAAACTTCAATCTCGTCTGGAAGAAAGCCATGAGATTGGCGAATTAATGATATTGACGGCGCTTCCTGGAGCGCGTGCTCCGAGCGCAAAAATTGCACTTGAGGGAACAGAATACTCTCAACAGGGCGAGCAAGACTATCCTTCTACTAATTATATTAAGGTTACACCAGGCTCACTGGAGAAGCTGGGAGTAAGTCTGAAACAAGGACGCTACTTTAACCCCGGGGATAATGTCTTAAACAAGCATTCAGTCATTGTGACCACAAGCTTTGTAAATCGCTATATGCCAGCTATCTCCCCTATAGGGAAGCGTATTCGTTTGATCAACCACAATGATGAACAGAATAACTGGCTATTAATTGTTGGTGTCGTCGAGCATACTATTCAAGGAACAGCCACCAGTCAACAAGGGCAATTCCCCTCGATATTCAGGCCATTTTCACAAGATCCAGACAATCAACTAAGTCTAGCCATGAAGATAAAGTCAACCGAATCGTCAACAACCTTGCAACTGCGAGAAGTACTGAAATCAATTGATCCTGAATTACCTGCGTATCGGATAGAAACCTATACCAGTATGATTGAGCGTAACACTGCTGCATTAACCTTTATCAGTACTTTACTTCTACTATTTGGCATTGTTGCCATATTCTTTGCAGGGAGCGGAATCTATGGACTTATGTCTAACACAATAAACCAGAGAACTCAGGAATTTGGGGTAAAACGTGCGTTAGGAGCAAATGAGCATACAATTACCAGAGAACTACTTTATAGCGGACTTAAGCAGTTAGTTTGGGGAGGAATTAGCGGTTTAATCGCTGGCTCAGCGATGGGTTTTGCAATGTCACGGGTGCTGGGTAACATCAGCATGACCCTGCTTATTATCATTGCACTGTCCATATTTATGATTGTCGCCTGTGTTGTGATTTTTGCCACCTTTGTTCCCACCAGACGAGTGCTGCAAATGGAACCGGCAGAAGCACTGCATTATGAGTAGACTTCGACATCATTGCTGTCTGCCCTTAAACAGCTACTAATTTAGTTGCATCGTTGATTATAACAGGCAACACATTGAACAATGAGCTTGCCTTTGCTTATAATCAACATCTAACCAATTTTGGATATGTAATGACTCCTAATATTCTTATCGTAGACGATAATTCAGATGTTCTTTCCGCGTTAAAACTATTATTAAAGTCAGAGGGGTACAACCCGATAGCCGCTGACTCTCCGGAAAAAGCACTAGCAACTTTCAAGCAATGCGACACTGATCTTATATTAATGGATTTGAATTACTCGCTGGACACAACCTCAGGCAAAGAGGGTCTGAGCCTTATTTCAGCAATCAGGCAGCAAGATGAATTGACTCCAATCATAGTAATGACCGGTTGGGGCAGTATTGAAGTAGCCGTTGATACAATGAAGAATGGTGCCAACGACTTTGTTCAAAAGCCATGGGAAAATGACCGACTGATTGCCATCATCGTTAATCAGCTAAAATTTGCCAACGCACAAAAACAATCCCGGTTGCTGTCACAGCAAAATCAACTACTCCGTCAGGAAGTATCACCTGCAGAGCATCTGATTGTAGAATCAGATGCTATCAAACAAATCATGAAAACTATTAATCAAGTTGCGGTAAGTGATGCCAGCATTTTACTGACCGGCGAAAATGGAACCGGGAAGAGTCTGTTCGCCAGGGTTATCCATGAACGTTCACTACGAAAACAGTCAACTCAAATCTCAGTAAACATGGGGGCAGTTACTGAATCATTATTTGAAAGTGAAATGTTTGGGCATTTAAAAGGTGCATTTACTGATGCAAAATCCAGTCGAATTGGAAGGTTTGAACTAGCAGATAAAAGTACTTTATTTCTGGATGAGATCGCAAATACACCATACTCCCAACAGGCTAAATTACTAAGAGTTCTGGAAGATTTACAGTTTGAAAAAGTTGGTTCCAGTAAGACACAAACCATTGATATTCGTCTGATTTCAGCGACTAATGCAAACCTTGAAGACGCGGTTACTCAAGGAGAGTTCCGAAAAGATCTTTTTTATCGAATTAATACAATAGAAATTGAAATACCACCATTACGTAAGCGATTAGATGATATTGTACCGTTAGCTAACTCTTTTCTTAAAAAAGTTGCTCTCAAATACTCAAAACCAATGCTTTAAAGTAGTCAAGCGGCAGAAAAAGCATTGAAAGCTTACAGCTGGCCGGGAAATGTAAGAGAGCTTAGTCATGTGATGGAACGTGCTCAAATACTCTGCCAAACCGATCAAATAGAAGTTCACGATCTAGGTTTAACTGCAAACAGCCAGCCTAACGAAAATCGTACGCTTGAATCAGCAGACTTATCAAATGATCTAAGGCCATTAAGTGAGATTGAGGCGGATATTATCCTTAATCGTTCCGACCACTTTAAGGGTGATGCCAACCAGACTGCAAAATCTTTAGGCTTGAGCCGAAGTGCTTTTTATCGTAAATTGGAAAAATTGAGAGATTAGGCGGGACGCTTTTTAATGACTGCCAACTCACCATAAACCTTGTAGCAATGTTTCTATGTCAAAAAGACGTTCGTTTGAACTACAAATAACCAGGCTATCACTTGCTTCTTCAGTGCCAGTACTAGTACTTCTTCTGTGGGTTATGGTATACGCAGATATTTCTATCTGGTTAATTTTACTAACTGCACTACTAGCAGTGATGATAACTCTCTACACACATCAGCAGATCCGGCGTAAGTCGAGTTATCAGTTTCGTAGCCTGAATCACCTTTTAGATGCCATGATTCAAGGCGATTATAGCTTACGGGCAAGAGGCGATGATGCTGATGGCGCGCTTAATGAAGTTGTTGACTCGATTAATGCACTTGCGCTTCGACTAAGTCAACAACGTTCTCAATCAGTTGAAAGTCAGTTACTTGCACGTACAGTTATTCAACATCTTGATGTCGCTATCATTGCACTAACAGATGAAAATGAAATTAGTTTTTATACCCCCGCAGCAAAAAAGCTACTCCAACTGGATAAATCCA
>CBDUHU010000357.1:0-4625 GCA_965366725.1 uncultured Kangiellaceae bacterium | reverse complement strand
TCTTTTAAAGTCATTCCATTCAAGTGACACCGATCTTCAGGAACCAGATCTGAAATAAAATAGGGTTTCCATTGCGGTACAAAACTATAGTCAGGCTCTAAGGTACATAAACAGGAAAAGCTGGAATTAACCGCCCATAAACCTTCATCCCCCCAATCAACATCATGAATATTGATCATGCCCGAATAATGCGCCGATCGAGTAATAAAACAGGCATCAACTCGCTCATCAACAGGAAGGTATTGCTTTTCGTAAATTTCTTTTTCCTCATTATCGGGACTATCTTTACTTTCAATATTATCTTGATTTACAGGATTGATTTCTTCTTCCTGCTGAGCAGAAACAGCCATATCTTTACTTGGTTCTTTTGGCGACTCTTTAGGCTTAATCCTTGGCGCAGTAATATCTTTCTCAATCTTTTCCAGCGGTTTTTTGATAGTTTCTAACAAACCATCTTCTCGTTGGAAATTAATTACCTGGGTAAATATTCCCAGTGTAAGGCCGTCCTCTGTGGCGGCTAATCCCATTGGACGCGGAAAACTTTTAAAGTTGATATCAAGTGCTTCACCATCGCTTCTCACCAACATTAGCCTTCCCGCCTGGTAAGAAGTAAAAGCCAGAGAAATATTCAGTTTATTTAAGATCGCAGGTAAATTCTCGGTATATTCACAATCAAAATCCAGTTCATTCCTGGTTGATGCATCAGAAGTTTCATCTGTCTTGCTACTCGATTCTTTTGCTTCTTTAGTTTCTTCAATTACAGCGGTTTGACTTATTTTTGTTGAATTATTCAATGGGGTTCCTTCTTTTGCCCTCAATTTTATTATTATTGTTCTGCTTACCAGTAATCTTTTTTATCTCTTCGGACAGCTCAGCTAAAGATATCACCGGATTTTGCGATAGTATAAGTGCGGCAATACCAGTCGTGATTGAAGAAGCAAGAGATGTGCCAGAAAATACTCCCAACTGTCCCGACACCAAAGTCGTTTGAGCAGTGCCACCGAAATTTGAACTATCGACAAACTCACCATAGTTACTCATCTTCAATAGCTCGAATTCTTTATTATAAGCCGATACAACTATCGCACTTTCGATAGAAGCTTCAGTTGATCCTGGTTGAATTTCACGCCCGTCATTACCCGCAGAAAAAATAACAGCAATACCATGCCCATCCCTTCCGTAATGCGCTAATTCATTGACAACATCCTCAATTGGTTGCAGTAACAAATGCGTTGTCCAACTGCAATTGATTATAGACGCACCGGCCAGTTTTGCAAGTTGAAAGCTCATCACTGTATTAGACAGTAAAGAGTCTGGTTGGCGCAGTGCAATTAACTTTGCTTCCGGTGCTATTCCGTCAATGCCCAGACTATCATGGGCTGAGAAAATAATGCCCATCACTTTTGTCCCATGCTGATCGACGTCATACAACGGATTCGACGTCATTTTTGCTGACTCGGCATCATACGAAAATATAGGTTTTATATGCTTAAACTCTGCGTGCTGTAAATTAAATCCATCATCAATAATAGCTATATTAACACCTTTTCCGCGAGTTACCTGCCATAGCTCTTTTATTGGTAGTATTGACAAATAAGGCGATAGATTTTTATCTTTTTCAAGAGCCTGGCGCTTTTTTCTACGTTCTTTTACCGCTTCTTTTTGCCTTGTTAAACGAGTCGAGTTGACAACTGCTGGAACAACTTGATCATTTTTTTTGAGCAATTTTTCAAGCTGTAAAATATCGGGTTGAACTAATAAAACTGATGGTATTTTGTTAAACTCTCTTAGAAGCAGGGTCATTGAAAAGATATCTTTTGTCTCGACTAAGTAATAACTAAAACTGCTGCCAGAAAATAGTTCTTTAACACCAAGAATTAATGAGCTAAAACTTGTTAATTGCTCTCTGGTTACTCCCTTTTTTAACTTTACAACAAGCCGATTTGAAACTCTGACTTTTAAATTACTACCAACAACAAGATAGTCTTCTGCATCTTTTTTTAGAGTAACTGTATTAGAAAAATTCTGGAAAGAAATATCAGGGTAAATGGGCTCAATAGAGTCAGGAATATCTGCCAGAGCGTTAAAACTCCCCACATAAAAGATACTCGAAAATACCAATACAATATATCGGAACTCTCTGGTAAACACCAAGAATGCTATCATTCGGTTCATAAACCCCAGCTTACCTTTATCTCAGGTTTAAAAAGAACAGTTTTGGAGGTTTTATTTCTCATTAATGAACCATATATTTGGTTTTCTATTTCTGTTAGGATGATTATACAGGTTATCAACTATTCAATGGGAACATAATGGATTTACCATCTACATCTTCTTTACAGCAAGCAATTAATTCTAACTTCAAAATTCAATTAGAATCTGAACAGCAAATTCAATTAACCGAAGTCAATATCACTACAAGCAGTGATGCCAGTGACTTTGAAAATATCTCTCTGATTTTCTCATCTTCCAACTTTTTTGATCAAGGAGCCTATGAGTTAAATCAGCAAGATCTCGGAAGCTTACTGTTATTGCTTGTCCCTGTTGGGCAACAAGAGGATACCTATACATACGAAGCACTAATCAATCGAAAAGTTGAATAAACGACGTAATTAAGATTAATTAAAAGTGCCGCTAAATACAGCTACTCTGTCATTGAAAGTGGCACAATTTTTTCTGAATCATTATCGGAAAAAAAATGAGTTTTCATCAAACAATAAACACCTTTATCTTCAAGCTTTTTAAACCCCAACTTTAAATACCAATCCATTGCCGGATTATTTTGCTCAACATGAATTGATACTTCCAATCGATTTTGTTTTGCCTCCTCAAATAACCTTTCAAGCAACTGAGTACCGATACTATGACCCCTATATTCAGTTAATAGCGCGATATCAACTATTCTGATCTGGGTTGGCCAACGAGACACATACAAACGTCCGACTGGCGTTTCATCAAGTAAAATTAAATCAAATGAAGCTTCAGGATAATGTTGTTGATAATGTTGGTGTTGAGCATCAAACTGCATTTGTAAAAAGGTTTGCTGCTGCTGAAGAGGCCACCCAGTCTGGGCAACTTCTTCAGCACGCGTACTTGTGTAAACATGCGCTAAAAACTCACTATCTTGCGCTGTTATCGGACGTAATTTAATATCGCTCACATCAACCTCGAGATGGGTAAAGACCTTGTAATGCGATAATAAAATTAAGTGTCAGGAACGGCTGTACATTAGTATGCGACTGTCCTCCACCGGTAGTAGAAACAGCGGCAGAAGCAAGTGGTACTTTATTCGATGTCGTGGTAGCGTACAATCCGCCGCCAGCAGTTTTCGCTAATACTTGAGTATTCGCAGGTGTACCACCACCATCAGCTGCTGCACTGGCTGTTTCACTGGTTCCTCGAAGTTGATGGGTATGTGACGGTATTTGTGATTCATCTAATGTCACTGTTTCAACACCAAGTTTTTGGCCAAGTCTACGCGAAGTTAGTCCAGGTCCACGCCCTGGATGCATTGCAGCGCGCCCTTGTAAATTAGGCAATGCTGTGGTGGTACGTCCATCGCCACCGTAAGTAGTTCCGATTAATGAAAATAAACTGGTATTTTGTGAAATTGGTAATAACTGCCCATCACAAAATGCCCAACCGCGTGGAGCAAAATTTCCAGCAAATATTCTGACTTCTGCTATAAATGGTTCTGACATAATTAACTCCCTCTTAATGTCTTGATGGGTAAATGCCAAACAAGGCAATAATATAATGCAAGCACAAAGTTGGCTGCAAATTGGTATGAGAACGACTTCCCCCAGTTGCTATAATTGATTCACTGTTTAATGAACTGTCAATGCTGCCAGGGTTTTTCTTCAAATACCTGAGATTGGTCGGCGACTCGGCCAGTACCTTTCCACTCGGAGCTTGAGTCGTAGCTTCCTTTTTGGAAGCATTAAAATCATGGGTATGGCTGGCTAACTGATTGGTTGTTATTGTGACATTTTCTGCCCCGGCCTTTGCACCCAGTCGTCTTGGCGAAAGCCCTGGTCCAGTTCCCTGGTGTATAGGGATCCGACCACGTAAATCAGGTAAGCCGAAAGTAGTGCGGCCATCACCGCCGTAAATAGTTCCTAATAGTGAAAATAACGCATCATTTTGTGAAACAGCTAATAGTTGTCCATCACAAAAAGCCCATCCCCGCGGGGCAAAATTACCGGCGAACATTCGTATTTCACCTACAAATGGTTCAGACATAATTAATTCTCCTTTTTAGTTTCGCGATGGGAAAAGCCCTTGCAAAGCAATACAGTAACTCAAAGTGGTGTACGGCTGCATATTGTCATGTGCCTGACCACCACCAGCATTGGTAATAGTTCCGCTTCTCAATGCTGTCATATCAGCCGCGGCAGGATCGACATACAAATTCTTATTCGAGTCAGCTAACATATTGGTCGAGGCAACTTCCAAAGCATCAGCGCTGGCTGAGGTTGCGTCTGCGGCATGAGTGTGAGCCGCTATTTGAGCAGCGGTCAGAGTGACAGTTTCAGCCCCGCCTTTTTGACCCAGAGTATGCCCCTCACCTACATGAATTGGTGTTCGACCTCTCAGGTCAGGCAAGCCAAATGAAGTACGTCCAT
>CBDUHU010000356.1:0-4649 GCA_965366725.1 uncultured Kangiellaceae bacterium | reverse complement strand
AATTATGGCTGTTGATTTATCTAACTCCCTTTGTAAATCGGCCTCAAATTTTTCTACGTTGTCATAGTTTGTTCCTGCATCATATGCATTAACGGGCAAATGTTTTAACCATTCTAAAATAAAAGGTTTATTTGAATTTCTGATTTGTCCGGGCTTTAATTCCTGGTTTGCATCGTCAACTAGCTCTTTGCCAGTAGAAAAAACCGCAATATCCAATATTTTATAAACTTCAAGTTCCTTTATGCCAAGTGCAGCAAAAGCCATGATAGCATTTGCATTAACAATTTTTCCTGGAGAACAGCTAATATCTCCCTTAACAAAATCCTCGCCGGAAGTACGAATATGCGCACCTTTAACAGGTGCGGAGTAACAACTGACACAATTGTTCGAAAGGGAAGTATTTTCCACTGGTATAATGCTATCAAATCCATCAGGAACAGGAGCTCCTGTCATAATTTTCCAGGCTTTCCCGACAGAATCATTGATGCTGTTTAGTGAGTCGCCAGCAGCACTCAATCCGGCTAATTCAAGTATTATTGGATTTTCTCGAGTCGCAGCGGCTAACTCGTTTGCATTAACTGCATAACCATCCATTGCAGAGTTATTAAAGGCGGGTATTGCGACCGGGGAGGTAACTGTTTGCGCTAATACTCGGCCAAGTGTGCTTTCTATTGTGGCGTTTTCTGTTTCTACAAAATCAGTGTTTTCGATGACCAATTTCTTTGCGTTGGAAAATTGAATCATATAGTTATCTGTATAGTGGTTTGTCTTATTGTCGTTCATTTTATCTCTCATTAAAACCGGCAAATCTAACGAATATCTGTTTAGCCACCAACAGAGGCAAGGTGTGGTGTGCCGCCAGTATTTCCGTCATGCAAAAAGTGTTGTTTTCGTTTTTTACTCAGCTGCTGACAAAGTGTCGTTTTTAGTTCGTCTTTTTGTGCTGAGCTCTGGAGTAGATGACGAATACTGTAACCTTGCTCGCCGAATAAACATAAATGGAAATCACCAGTAGATGAAATTCTCAGTCGGTTACAGGTATCACAAAAGTTTTTAGCGTACGGCGCAATAACACCAAAGCTACCCTGGTAGTCAGGGTGGACGTATTCCAGTGCCGGGCCTGCACCGCTTTCTCTGACCTTCTGAGTCCAGCCGTGGCATAATAAATGGTTTTTCAGTACCTGGGCTGAAATATGGTATTTGTTGAAATATTCCAGGTTATCACCTGTTTGCATTAACTCGATAAAGCGCATGCTTAAAGGCTTATCGCGTAGTAATTCTGCATATTCATGAAATTGATGTGAATTAACATTTTTTAACAATACAGCATTTAACTTAACTCGCTTCAGGGGTAGCTGAAGTGCTGTGTCGATGCCTTCCAGGATCTCTTTCAGAGTGTTATGACCGGTCAGACTATTAAAGAGTTTTGCATCAAGGGTATCAACACTCACATTTAGATGAGTTAATCCTGCATCAACCCAACTGGAGATACGTTGTTTTAATTTGTAACCATTAGTTGTCATTGCTATCTGTTTGATACCATGAGTATTCTTAACTGATTCTATGATCTCAATGAAGTCTTTGCGGATACTGGGTTCACCGCCGGTTAGACGTATTTTCCAAGTGCCCAGTTCAGCAAAAGCAGTAACCAGGTTTTTTATTTCATTTAGCGATAAAACTGATTTTTTGCTGTCACATTGATAACCATCTGGCAGGCAATAATCACATGAAAAATTGCATACATCAGTTAACGATAGACGCAAATAGGGGAATTCACGACCCTGAGAGTCGGTAAATGAGTGGTTCAATTTATATCTCCTTTCCAAACACGGGAGGTTGGATAATTTCTTATTCAACCCTGGCAGTATTCACTGCGGCTCCATTAACCTATCTGTATTATCGATTATAAATACAGACTTAGTTTGGTGGAGCTCGGAGTAACTATTTTTCGATTAAATAATTAATCGAGTTTGTATATACTACAATATTCAAATTGCAGCTGCAATCAAGACAACTCTTGAAAAATTTGTACTACACTTTATCCGATAGAGTATCGAGCCATAAAATACTCTGAATTACAATTCAGGGTATTTTAACATGCTAAGATTACCCTACTTTGATGAAGGTTATTATATTGAAATCACACAAGAATTTGTTGATATAGATCAAAGTAAAATACACCAGAAAGGGTAGATTACACCTGTACCCGATGGTACTAGCCTAATTAACGAAAAGATTGATTTTATTAAATCTGATTTACAACGAATAGATCCTTCTAAGGGGATGCAAGATGAAGATTCATTTTAAAAAGAACGTAGTTGCAGCTTGTGTGATGGCAGCAATATCAACAGGTGTATATGCTGATGAAAGCGCAGATACTACTGTTGATGTTAGCTTTAGATACCGTATTGAAACTGTTGACCAGGAAGGCCCACTTAAGTCTGCTGATGCGGCAACATTGAGAACAAGAGCAACAGTTAAGACAAAGTGGTCATCAAAAATTGACTCAGTGATTGAATTTGATGATGTTACAGAGTTTGGTGCTGATGATTATAATGCAGGTCAGGGAAATACTCCTGATAAAGGTGATTATGCGGTAGTTGCTGATCCTGAAGGTACTGAAGTTAACCAGGCTTTTATTCGTTACAGTGGTGATTCGTATAAAGCAGCTTATGGTCGTCAACGGATTTTAGTTGGTAATCAACGATTTGTTGGTGGAGTTGGCTGGCGTCAAAATGAGCAGACATACGATAGTTTTACTTTTAAGAATAAATTTAATGATGACTTAAGCTTTAATTATGCTTATGTTTTCAATGTTAATCGTATTTTTGGTGAAGATGTTGCTGCGGGTGACCACAACCATGATACCCACTTAATCAATGCAGATTATAAATTGGGCGGTGGCAAATTATCTGCTTACTATTTCTCAATTGATAATGATGATGCAGCAAAAATGTCCAATGATACATTTGGTATCCGTTATGCGGGCAAGACTGGTGATTTTGCTTACACATTAGAGTATGCATCGCAGTCTGATGGTGCCGATAATCCGAATAACTATGATGCAGATTACTACTTGTTAGAAGCTGCTTATAAACAGAAAAACTATTCATTTGGTGCTGGTTACGAAGTGCTTGGTGGCGATGTTAACGGTGGACAGGGCTTCACAACATCACTTGCTACTTTGCATAAATTCCAGGGTTGGGCAGATGTATTCCTGGGAACACCTACAGCAGGTATTGAAGATTTCAATATTAACGCATCTTTTAAAGTGAATGGATTTAATTTCAAAGCTATTTATCATGATTTCTCAACAGACGAGGGTGGTGATGACTTAGGTACCGAATTTGACTTTGCTGTTTCAAAGAAATTTACCAAGCATTTATCTGCTTTATTTAAATATGCAGACTTTAGCAGTGATAACGCTTCGTATGCATCAAGAGATAAAGTATGGCTGATGTTAACTTATAAGTTGTAAATCAAGTTATAAACAATCTGTTTTGTTTCCACTAATTTCTAGAATATAAACAAATTTTTAGAGGTTACAAGTGAGAATTAAAACTCAATGTTGTGGTTAATTGAACTACTCCACCCGAACAGGGTGGAGTAGTTTGTTAGTATCTCTGAATATAATAAATCAGAATATAACAACTAGAAGTCTTCAAAATAGAAGTTTTGCCTGTGGTCATTTGAAGAACAAGTGTTTTGTTGTATCGGAGCGCCATCAATATTATCAGTGGCAAAGAGGCACCGGTTATTAATCTGATTGCGCAATTTAAACGGTTCAGCTGCCCCCGGATCTACTGGCTCCTTTACGAAAACCGTATTTGGTAAATCACAAGAACCCACGCCTATTTCCGGACTTATCAAAAAAATATCTACTTCAGATTCAGCTTTTGGAATAATACAAAAACCAAGTGTTTGAGATTTCATTCTGACCATATCGGAACCAATATCATCTATGATAAAAGCTTTGATATCTTCGCTGTAACAGCCCCAATGGAAGATTCTCACAGAGTCAACACTTCCCCCAGGCCAGGTATAAGGATACATACATCTGTCAAACATGACTCCGTGTATTTTTTGAGATACACCTGGAATAATTTGTACTTCATGGAAAATTGCGACATCATAATGAAAGATTTTTTTACCTATTGTCCTTGTTCTACGAAACCCTCCACAGTCACTATTTCTTCCATAGTATTTTACCTTGAACTCATACCAGCCTCCATGCTCCAGATATTCGGCAGGTATTTCTACAACACTACCATCGGAATAAAAAGTTTCATTCCAGAGCAGTTCACCTACTTCTCTATACTTGATTTTATAAGGGTGATCTTCCCAGTCTGGATTTGGCCATACACATTCGGGGTGCACCCAATCAACGGTGACATTCCCATCGGCATCTGTTGTTAAAAAAATATCTCCATCATCTGCCCACGATGGACTGATCATTAAAAAGTTAACCAACAACATAAATAAAAAACTTGGCAGAATCTTGATTTGGTATTTCACGTGAGACTCCTATTGACTGTTAGATGAGTTATCAATCCAATATTGACGAACGCCATCTACTCCATTCATCGGTGCAATTACAACCGGGTTTGATACACCCGGGGTAGGTTTCAAGGGCATATCTATCTCATAAA
>CBDUHU010000355.1:0-4670 GCA_965366725.1 uncultured Kangiellaceae bacterium | reverse complement strand
AGCTTGAAGAACTGGATCTGAAAGATAAACTTCTTAAACCGGGAATGTCGATAGTTGATTTAGGGGCAGCGCCGGGTGGTTGGTCTGAGTATGCGGTAAAAAAAGTTGGCAATAAGGGAAAAATAATTGCAACTGATATACTCGCAATGGATTATCTTGATGGTGTTGACTTTATTCAGGGCGACTTTCGCGAAGACTCCGTATTAGAAGAAATACTTACTGCAATGGATAATCAAAAGGCAGACCTTGTAATTTCGGATATGGCCCCCAATATAAGTGGCGTAGGTGCAATTGACCAGCCAGCATCGATGTATCTGGTCGAGTTAGCGTTGGATTTGTGCCGGCAGATACTTAAGCCAGGTGGCAATTTTGTGGTTAAGGTATTCCAGGGTGAAGGATTTGACCAATATAAGCAGGAAGTTAAATCTTGCTTTAAGGTTGTTAAAATTCGTAAACCTAAGGCTTCCAGAGCAAGATCGAGAGAAGTTTATGTCTTTGGACAGGGATTTACTGGTTAAAAAACAGCTTTCCTGATAGAAAACACATTGGGATACAATTGATAGATTCTATTTATTTTGATTATTGGAAAAATAAGCCGATAATATAGAGAAACCTTAGCACATCCGAAACGTCTGATCTGCTATTGAAACGGTAAAAATTGAGGATACTCCTTTGAATGATATGACTAAAAATATCTTGCTTTGGCTAGTAATAGGCATGGTATTAGTTTCTGTTTTTAAGAATTTCGAAAACTCTCAAATACAATCTAGTGAAGTTGAGTTTTCTCAGTTGCTGGATGAAATTGAGCGAGGCACTATCGTTTCAATTGAAGCCGGCTACCAAAATGTGAGAGCGAGAAGAACTAATGGTGATGAAGTAACTGCTATCATACCTCCCGGTTCGCACGAAATTTTGGCGGAAAAAGCATTAGAGAAGAAAGGAATTGCATACACCGGCGAAGAGCCAGAAGGTGAAAGTGTTTTTCTGAGCCTTTTGTTTAACTTGCTTCCAGTTCTTCTACTTATAGGTGTCTGGATATTTTTCATGCGTCAAATGCAAGGTGGTGGTAAAGGCGGAGCAATGAGCTTTGGAAAAAGCAAAGCAAAGTTGCTGAGTGAAGATCAGATAAAAACAACTTTTGCAGATGTTGCGGGTTGTGAAGAAGCCAAAGAAGAGGTTTCCGAATTAGTTGATTTCTTGCGAGAACCCGGAAAGTTTCAGAAATTAGGTGGCAAAATACCTCGCGGCGTATTGATGGTCGGCCCTCCAGGAACTGGTAAAACTTTATTGGCAAAAGCAATTTCTGGTGAAGCAAAAGTGCCATTTTTCACTATCTCAGGCTCAGATTTTGTTGAGATGTTTGTCGGAGTTGGCGCTTCACGTGTTAGAGACATGTTCGCCGAAGCTAAGAAGCAGGCTCCTTGCATTATCTTTATTGATGAAATTGATGCTGTCGGCCGTCACCGTGGCGCTGGTCTGGGTGGCGGGCACGATGAAAGAGAACAGACCCTCAATCAATTGCTTGTTGAAATGGATGGATTTGATGGGGGAGAGGGTGTCATTGTAATAGCTGCAACCAACCGTCCTGATGTACTCGATCCAGCCCTGTTGCGACCAGGACGATTTGATCGACAAGTAACTGTTGGATTACCCGATATTAAGGGTAGAGAACAAATCCTTAAGGTTCACATGCGTCGAGTGCCACTTGGCGATGATGTTGATGCAAATGCGATTGCTCGCGGAACACCTGGCTTTTCTGGTGCAGATTTAGCAAATCTGGTGAATCGGCTCTTTTTGCAGCAAAAGCTAATTCGCGTACAGTATCACAGGACTATTTTGAAAAAGCCAAAGATAAAATTCTGATGGGTACGGAACGTCGTTCAATGGTGATGGATGAAGAGGAAAAGCTAAATACTGCCTGGCATGAGGCCGGACACGCAGTGGTGGGGCGTCTTGTTCCTAGTCATGACCCAGTGTATAAGGTTTCAATTATTCCAAGAGGACGTGCGCTAGGGGTAACAATGTATCTACCAGAAAAAGATCGCTTCAGTCATAGTAAGGAATATCTTGAGAGTAACTTATCATCATTATATGGCGGAAGAATAGCGGAAGAAATGCTTAATGGTCCCGATAAAGTTACAACTGGAGCGTCAAATGATATTCAGCGGGCAACAGGAATTGCGCGTAATATGATTACCCAGTGGGGGTTTTCAGAAAAACTAGGTCCATTGACCTACGCCGAAGATGAAGGCGAAGTTTTTCTCGGACGTTCAGTGACTCAAACTAAGCATATCTCTGATGATACAGCTAAGACTATCGATCAGGAAATCAAAGATGTTATTGCGAAAAACTATCAAAGAGCTGAGCGATTATTGAAAGAGAACAGAGATAAGCTAGAAATGATGGCGAAAGCACTGATGAAGTATGAAACTATCGATGCGAAGCAGATTGATGACATTATGGAAGGTAAAGAACCACGAATGCCTGATGGTTGGGATGACGATGATAAACCGTCGAAGCCAGAAGCGAAAACAACCAAGTTGGATGATCAGAAACAAGATCCGATTGGTGGGCCTGCCGCTCAACCATAACATCTGCCGCCTGTTGGCTAAGTGAGAGGGCATCTATTTAGATGCCCTTTTGCCGTTAAAGGACAAAGTTAGAATGAAGCTAGATGATATAAGAAGAGAATATTTAAGTAACGGCCTGCGTCGTGGTCAACTGAATGATGACCCGGTTGGGCAATTAGAAAGTTGGTTAGAGGATGCTAGTCAACTGTCTCTTATTGATGGCACTGCAATGACATTGGCGACTGTTGATGCTGATGGCCAACCTAGTCAGCGAGTTGTTTTACTCAAACAACTTGATCAAAATGGGTTAGTATTTTTTACCAACTTGAATAGTAATAAAGCCCAGGATATAAACCTTAACAGTAAGGTGAGTGCTAACTTTGCATGGCTTCAGTTGGAGCGGCAGGTGAAGATAAAAGGGGTTGCTAGCAGGATCAGTAATAGCGAAGCGCTCAAGTATTTCATTTCGCGGCCCAAAGAAAGCCAGATTGCAGCCTGGGCGTCTAATCAGAGTCAGCCAATTAGTTCTCGCCAATTCCTGATGACGGCTTTTGAACAGATGAAAAAAAAGTTTTCAGATGGAGAGGTGCCGTTGCCGGATTTTTGGGGGGGGTATAGAATAAAGCCAACCGGTTTTGAGTTTTGGCAAGGCGGTGGTGCAAGGTTGCATGATCGTTTTGAATATACTCCTTCTGAATTTGGTTGGGATATTAAGCGATTAGCACCTTAAAATGAATGTGGATAACCAGTAGTTTTATCCACATCCCTAATATTCGGACTGACTTTTCAGTGTTTTTATAACTAATGTGAAGTTCCAACTGAGAAGCCAGTTAACCTTGAATCAGAACTTATCATTGCACCTGTTAATTGCCCTGCTCAGGCCTATTATTCCTACCTTTAGCTTATTTTATTTCATGTTTAATTGATTTAGCATTTCATGTCATAGTTATGAAGCTTATGTGACAGCTTTGTGACAAAGAGGACTCAATTCTGGACTAATAGGGCTTCAAGCCTTAAAATTCGCCCCTTAAATATGACAGAAAGGTTAAATAGATGAATCCAATCTTAGATTTATTCGCCAGTTCGCCAATGAAACCGATGCAAACACATATGCAAAAGGTGCAGGAGTGTGTCAATCAGCTACCCTCTTTTCTGGATACCGTTTTTGCTAAAGACTGGGATGCAGTGGAGTCTATGCAAAAGTCTATTCGAGCACTGGAAAATGAAGCAGATGAGTTGAAAAAGGAACTTAGATTAAACCTGCCAAAAGGGCTGTTTATGCCTGTTGAAAGAACTGACTTACTCGCTTTATTATCGTCACAGGATAAAATTGCTAATAAAGGGAAGGATATTGCTGGTTTGATAACTGGACGCCGTATGGAGTTCCCAGCTGAAATTCAGCAAGATCTGAAAATTTACCTTAATCGTAGTATTGATGCTTCGGCCCAAGCCAGCGTTGCTATTCAACAGCTAGATGAGTTACTAGAATCTGGCTTTAAGGGAAAAGAAGTAACCATTGCAGAAGAGATGGTCGTTAAGCTCGATGAAATAGAAAACGATGTTGATGTTCTTCAGATAAAAATTAGACGTAAGCTATACAAATTGGAAGCTGAGCTTCCGGCAGTGAACGTTATTTTTATGTACAAAGTCATTGACTGGATTGGCGATCTGTCAGACGTATCTCAACAAGTTGGTTCTCGCCTTGAACTTTTACTAGCCCGTTAAGCTATACCAAGATAAGAGAGAAAAATAATGGAATTTAGTTTATTCACTGAATACAACATGGTACTCATCTACATGGCGGGTATTTTTGGTTTGTTAATGGCATTTGGTATTGGTGCCAATGACGTGGCTAATGCAATGGGAACCTCTGTTGGTTCGAAAGCATTAACCATTAAGCAAGCGATTATTATCGCAATGATTTTTGAATTTGCAGGGGCTTTTTTAGCAGGTGGTGAAGTTACCTCAACTATTCGTAAAGGCATCATTGACGCTGGCAGTCTGGCTCAAACGCCAGAGCTGCTGGTTTTTGGTATGATGGCATCATTATTAGCAGCAGGGATCTGGCTAATTGTTGCGACCTCTTTTGGTTGGCCAGTA
>CBDUHU010000354.1:0-4670 GCA_965366725.1 uncultured Kangiellaceae bacterium | reverse complement strand
ATTTAGACTCAGGGTGGGGAAATGAATAAGCAAATACTAACAAAAATGGCTATAGAGTGTGCCGTACAGGCTTTATCGCACTCTACAAAACTTGATGACTTTATTATACGAGGCAGCTTTGTTTCTCAAGAATGGATGGGGCAGTATAAACGGCCTATAAAAGATTTGGATTTACTTTATTTAAAGCCGTACGATCCTGTTCGTATTGCGAGTTTAATTTCTGATGGAATATCTTATAGTAATGGAGTTGCAGCTTTTGATATTGAAGCAATGATTCAAAAAGAAATCTGGGTAGATAGTCTTTCGCCAGGAGTTCGATTGTTGATCCCATATAGCATTGAAAACCAAATGTCTGAGTTACAGATTGATATTGCTGTCGGTGATCCTCTGGTTATCGAACCTGTTTCAAAAGAAATTTCACTAGAGTACGCTGATATGAAGAATATCAAAGTAAAAACCGTAGTTGTTGAAATAGCTGCCGCGTGGAAGCTACATGGACTCTTCGAACATATTAATGGACCGTGGCAGTCTAAGACCTTATGGGACTTATACATTCTGTGTAAAAATAATGACTTAGATCCTGTTCTATTTCGTCAGGCTATTGAAGTGGCATTTTTAAGCCGTCTTGATCCATTGGATATAGTAAAACGTTTACTTTATGGTGACTTTGCAAGAAGTCGGAAGTCAATAAAAGGTTGGTTGAAAGATTTTGATTCTTTCGGTAAGACTGAATTTATACCAATGGAGTCTACTGTTTCATGGATAGCAAATTACTTGATGAGCATTCTGAAAATTGAGAATGATGGTCAGCTATTATCTTTATCTGAAGTTATTTCTTATCGAGTTTCCTTGTTAAAGAAAAGTAATTCTCCTCAAGCAAAGTTGAAACTTAAGGAACTTAATCAAAGAAAAAAAATTCTATCAACAAAAGCTTATATGTCTATTCTTCATATGCCCGGTTCTCGGTTAGGCGAGTCGGAGAAAACGATAGATCAGCATCGTTTTAAGCTGTTAACTGAGTCTCAGCAACACTCAACTGATACCATCATTGTTCAGGAAAAATTAGATGGTTCTTGTGTATGTGCTTACCGAAAAGGCAACGAAATTTTTGCGCTAGGTCGTGCGGTAGATTTGGCAAATGAGTCTCCTAATGAATCAAGGCGCTTATGGGCAGAATGGGTTGAAATTAACAAAAGCCGATTTCTTCAGCTTTTAGAAAACGGAGAGAGGGCGTGCGGAGAATGGCTAGCCATGGCACATGGTACTCGCTATGAATTACTTCATGAACCCTTTGTTCTATTTGATATTTTTGACAGAAAAAATCAGGCAATGAGTCTTCAGCGTATGAAAGAACGAGCGTTCGGACAAGAGTTTATCCTACCAAAGATATTACATTGTGGGGCTCCGATTAAACTGGATGAAGCGCTTATCAAGTTAAATAATAATGGTCATCATGGTGCATTAGATAGGGCTGAAGGGTTAATATGGCGGCTAGAACGAAACGATAAAGTTTTGTTTCGAGCAAAGTATGTTGATAAAAATAAAGTGGATGGGTGTTATCTAACAGAAGTTACCGGTAACCCAATTGTCTGGAATTGGCGACCAGAGGCAGAAAATGAATAAGTTGCATAGAAAAATAGAACTGAATAAAAAGATACGAGTGATGGGAGTTGATGATAGTCCTTTTAATAAAAACAGAGATAGCAGGGTTAATATTTCGGGGATAATTTGCTCCGACACTCGTTTTGAGGGAATGCTTTGGGATGAAGTCTCTCGAGATGGAGTTGATGCGACAGAAGTCATCGCTTCAATGCTGTGCGAAAGTAAATTTTATGATCAGGTTGATGTGGTGTTATTAGATGGTATAGCTGTTGGTGGTTTTAATGTCATTTTATTACCTGAGCTAAATGAACGCATTGGAAAACCCTGTATTGCAGTAATGCGAAAGTATCCAGATCTTAATTCGATAGACAAGGCGCTCGATAGATTTCAGGATGGTGAAAAACGAAAGAAAGATATTCAACAAGCTGGAATAATCCATCAAATTGATGGTTTTGTTTTTCAAGTAAATGGTTGTGATGAGAAGTTAGCTGCTAAGGTTTTGAGACAAGTTACTGATACCGGGCATGTTCCAGAAGCCTTGAGGCTTGCGCATCTTATCGGTTCAGCTATTAAAACTGGCGTCAGTTCAAATAGGGCATAGCGTTTAATGGTTGCAATCAGGTAACTTCTAATATATATTTCGCCCACATCGCAAGATATCCTTTCCGGTTGCTGAATCTTGCTCGAATACCACTCGATAGAGTGGTGGTTTTTATTGCATTCTAAAAACGAATGCTTTCGAGCTATGGAGACAGTAATGAGTCAATCACTCAAACGTCTAGTTAAAGCTTTAAGTAAACAAGGCTTTACAGTTTCAAAAAATAAAAAAATTTATCAGCTGGGTAAGATTGGAAGTAATGACTTTCCACCAGTAGAAATTCTTTTACCTGAACATTTTAATTTAGATAACAAGGCGCTTAATCAATTAATGTCATTTGCCGGTGTTTACCACCCTGATGGCGGATCGGTTAAGCAGGTTAAAGCGACACCCGACTTTCATGCTGGCGCTATTGTTCCTGTTGGAGCGGTTGTTTCTACCAGTAATGATTTTATTATTCCACAAGCTATCGGTACTGATATTCACTGTGGGATGCGGTTGCATGTAGCGGATATTAATATCAATGAATGGGAAGCAAAAAAGTCAGATTTAGTAAAAAAACTTTATGGAGATTTATTACTCGGTAGTCGTGATTTACCCATGACGACAAAGAGTTTTAAGGCTCTATTTCAGCATGGCTTATTAGGTTGGTTAGAGCAGGCAAACGAGTTTGTTGAAGGCGATCTTCAATTCGCTGATTTGTCACAACTTGAAAATGAGCTAGCGTGTGTTTTTGAACTAGGAAGTGTCGCTGGTCATGATAGATGGGCGCCTGATAATTTGACGACCAATAAGCGAGAAGTTGTACGTGATGCATCTTTGGCGACTATTGGCGGTGGAAATCATTTTGTAGAGTTTCAGCGAATAGAAGAAGTGACGGATAAGCGTCAGGCGTTTACTTGGGGAATTCGTAAAGATCAGATTTCGATAATGATTCACACGGGCTCTCGAGCTGTTGGGCAGCACGTTGGTAATTATTGGATGGATAAGGCAAAACAGGTTTGGCCATCCAGTAGTAAGTTTCCCACAAGTAAGATATTTCCTTTATATGGTGAGCTTGCAAGAGATTACCTGGCCGCGATGAATACAGCTGCTAACTATGCAAATTTGAACCGTTTGTTGATTGCTGAAGTTGTACGCCGTCGAATTCGCGAGGTTTTTGGTAAGAATATAGAAATGCCACTGATATTTGATGGTCCACATAATATTGTCAGTCAGGAAGGTGACTCTTTTATTCATCGTAAAGGTGCAACACCTGCCCATCAAGATCAACCAGTGCTTATTCCTGGTTCGATGGGGCATTCGTCTTATCTGATGAAAGGCTTAGGGAATAAGAATTTTTTGTGTTCAGCTTCTCATGGGGCCGGTAGAGCGAGATCACGTCATGAAATGTTCAGGCGTAATCGTGATGGAGAGGAGCTTGGTCTTGGTTGTGTTGATTGCATTACTTTGAAGGAAGAAAGACGAATTGAAGAAGCGCCTTGTGCTTATAATAATATTGATGAAGTTGTTGCAGTGCAGGTGGAAAATGAAATCGTTACTCCTGTGGCAAAAATGAGGCCTTTGATGACTTTTAAAGGCTAGGTTCCTGATTTTTTGGTGAGAGTCATTTTAATTATTCAAGTTAAAGGTAATCTAGTTGATAATTAATCAGTGAATCTCATTTTGAGTTGTTTTGCTAAAAAAGAATGCTTATTTGTCGGAAGTGTTCATGTTGGGTAAGTTTATGATTTACTGTTGTTTTTGTGTTGCTATTTTAAAACGGGTCGCTAATTTGAGGGTCTCGAAATACTTTGATAAATAAAACCATTAATATCGAAAACATACTGATTATTTGACATTAACCGGAGGAGAGTTTAGATTTCATACAATGTAGTTTAATAGCAATATCTGATTAGTGGATGAGATACGATACATGAATATATCTGATTATAAAGCTGGTGGTTACAAGCAAGGGTATGAGTATAAGTATTTTTTACCCAGCAAGGTTAATCATGCTTGGCTACTCTCTGACCCCCAAATACAGAGTTTGCTTAGTGAGGCCGATAGGGCTTTGGGACGGCTAGATGCTTTTTCTCAATTTCTACCTGATGTGGATTATTTTATCAGTATGCATATCAGTAAAGAGGCGACGCAATCTAGTCGCATTGAAGGTACTCGTACAAATCTAGAGGAAGTATTTACGGACATACAAGATATTGATCCTGAAAAAAGAGACGACTGGGAAGAAGTTCAGAATTATATAGCTGCTATAAATTCTGCTATTAATCAGCTGGATCGATTGCCTTTTTCAAACCGATTATTAAAAGATACTCATAAAACACTAATGCAAGGTGTTAGAGGAGAGAACAAGTCTCCTGGTGATTTTCGCATTAGCCAAAACTGGATTGGTGTTAGTTTAAAAAATGCTATATTTGTTCCGCCTCACCAGGATTATGTCATTGATTTAATGGGGGATCTGGAAAAATTT
>CBDUHU010000353.1:0-4687 GCA_965366725.1 uncultured Kangiellaceae bacterium | reverse complement strand
AAATAAATTAGTCTTTATGGCTGCGGGTTTGATCAAAGAAAAACTGACTCTGGAGCAGGTGAAGGCCAAAGTTAAGCTTGCTTCCGATGTTCGTGATATTTGTACGGCAGGCGGGATAGAAAACTCTGAACAAATTATCACTAATATGAATAGTCCGCTTGAAATGGTCAGGCAAACAATCATGAATGTTAAAGCGTCACTCGATGAAGATATCGATGGTGGTCTTGTACAGCCAAAAGATAAGAAACAACAAATTAAAAATTCCTGGAAAAAAGCAATCGCTTCTTCCTAATTTAGAAAGCCTCTCAAATTCAATAGGCAGGTATTATTATGGCAGCTAAAAAGATGGGCCCTAGAGCAGGGCAATATATTGTTGAAGAACCCAGCGAGTATTTATCTCGCGAAAAAGGCATAATTTCAGCGGGTTCCTATTCAGCATGCACAGTAATGGGAAAAGTTACAGCGTCGGGTAAATTTGTTCAGCTCGATCCTGTGGCTACTAATGGTTCCCAAAATGCAGTAGCGGTGCTATTCGATTCGGTCGATGCAAGCTCAGGAGATAAAGAAGGAATTTTGACTGTGTCACTAACTGCAGTGCGAGCGTCTGATCTTATCTGGAAGGATGGGATCACTCAGGCACAAAAGGACGCGGCGGTCGCTAATTTAAAAGCGAACATGATTAAACTAGTTTAGGAGTATTACCATGGCAGAACTGATTGATATTTTTAATGATGATGCTTTTTCGGTCGCTTCGATGACCGATGCAATTGAAGAGGTTGACTATGTTCCTGATTATCTGGAAACGTTGAACTTATTTCCGGTGAAAGGCATAAGAAGCGAAACAGTGGGAATAGAAACAAAAAGCGGGGGGCTTTCTCTAATTCAGACATCACTTCGCGGCGAACCTTTAAAACAAGCTGAGAGAAAAGATCGTGTACTTAGACATTTGCAAACTGTACGCCTTGCAAAAAGTGACAAAATCACAGCGTCAGAATTGGGTTTTGTTCGCGCATTGGGTACCGCCGATGCGATTCAGGAAGTTCAGAAAGAGTTTTCATCGAGAATGTCAAGCTTAAGAGATGACATGGCAGCAACTCATGAAAATATGCGTCTAGCTGCTGTGCAAGGCAAGTTGGTCGATGCCGATGGCGCCATTTTGTATGACTATTTTGATGAATTCGATATCACTGCACATAGTCTAATAGCGTTTGATCTTGCAAATACAAAAGATGGTAATTTGCGTAAGATGATTGCACAGAAAGTGCTAAGACCGATGAAACAAAATGCTAAGGGCGCTCGGTATACTGAAGTTCATGCGCTCTGTGGAGATAACTACTGGGATGATTTAATAGCAAATCCAGAAGTTCGCGGAACTTATGAAACACAGCTAGCCGGTCATGAACTTCGTCAGAGCGGGTTAGACTTCGTTTTAGATTTCGGTGGGGTAAAATGGAAAAACTATCAAGGAACAGATGATGGCTCAACAGTCGCGGTGGATCCTGACAAGTGTGTGATTTTTCCTGGCGGAAAAGGTGCCAAGGTTTTTGAGACTGGATTTGCTCCGGGTGAGTCGTTTAGCGATATTGGCACAAAAGGAAAGGAAGTTTACGCGTTGCAATTGCTGGACCAAAAGCGCGGGCATTTTGTTGACTTAGAATTATACAGTTATCCATTGTTTTTTCCTCGTAGACCTAAAATGTTGTTCAGTGGTAAGCGTGGAGCTTAACGGTTAGATAATGAGTTTTCAAAAAATGAAGCAACGCGCTGATAAACGGATTGATCAGGGCGTTGGTGATGTTCTTTTTTACGAGTCAAATGGAGTGACGACCAAATTCTATGGGTTCATAAATGATACAGAAGTCTTGGCAACACTGAGTAGATTGAAAGGTAAATCCATTAATCCTGATTGGATAGCCAAGCATATTGTTCTAAGTGTATCGGGTTCTTGTCTTGTTGAACTTGCAAAATCTAGTATTGTAATTAGCGGTTCTACTCGTTATGAAATAGTACGGCTATTAGAAAAAAATAGTGGGGAAATAGCATTCCTAAAACCTGAAAAAACATATTCTAATCAACCTCAAAGTAGTCAGTATGGAAACGAATGGCGTTAAAATTACGTTAGATAATTCTCAGACAATAGATTTGAGTCTTACTAAGAAACAAATAGAAAACGCTGTCCGAAGAGCAATTAAAAAGGTTGCCCGCTGGCTAATAACGGAAAGCAAGAAACGAACTGGTCAGTCTTTAGGCGTAGCGCAGAAGTCACTCGCTAATCGTTTTAGAATGAAATATCAGGTGCGTGATAACTTTGTTGAAATATGGGTAGGTTTGCTACCGTTGAAAGCTGAGTTAATTGGAACCCCGCAACAAAAAGGAAGTGGTGTAACCGCTGGAACGCACTATTTTAAAGGGGCTTTTTATAAAAAGGTCTTTGGTGAAAATAGGGCTGTTTGGCGTAGAGCTTCATCAAAATGGGAAACTAAGAAAGAAGGAACAGGAAGATTTCCACTCTTTAAACAAACTCTAAAAATGGATAAGGCAGCTATTGGAGCTATCCAAGCAATGGAATCGCTAATTAATCAACGATTTAAAAAGATTGTCAATCAGGAAATTAATTTTGAGCACATTAAACAAGCTGAGTGATTACTTCTTTGCTTTAAAAACAGTTTTAAGCAATCAACTGACTGAAAAAGGCATTAAAGATATTACAATTGAAATTAACCCTGGCGAAGATACTCTAAAAACACTGACTACACCCGCTATTCTCGTTCGTTGTGGTGAGCTGCCTGAAGCGCCATTGAATTCAAGCGAAGGGGAAAATGCTGAACGATTATCACTAGAACTTTGGTGTGTATTATCAAATCAAGTCCCAGATGTTCGGACGGAAATTATTAATTTTGCTTCGTTGATAAAACGAATTTGCAAAGGACAGCGCTGGGGGCTAGCTGGCGCTGCGAGTGCTCCGCTAATGATCGAAGCGACCGAGGGTGACTTTAAAGAAGGAATGGCAGGCTATACGGCGTGGCAAGTTTCTTTTCTTCAAACTGTATATATGGATGAAGCAATTTTTTCTGAAACAGAATACCCGGTAAACCAGGTATGGTTTGGCGTCAATCCGGCCGATGATACTGACTATGAATTACTAGGGGATTTTGTCAGTGAATGATGCGTTTAATGCAGATGTTGCAGGGAAGTTGAATCAATTATTTTTCAGGTTAGACCGGCTCGAAAAATGCCTTAATAATTTGTTGATACCGGGAAAGGTTTCAGACATTAGTAATGATAATAAAAAAGTCAAAGTGACTCACGGCTCTTGCATTACGCCATTTATAAAGTGGTTCGCGCACTCAGCCGGTGGTGTTATTGAGTATCGAAAGCCCTCTGTTGGTGAACAATGTTTGTTGCTTAATTTAACAGGCGGGCAAGATACTTCAATTTGCTGGGCGCTGGTTGGAATTGATAGCGAACAATTTCCTTTTCATGATGTGATCCCAACAGAGCATGTTAGAAAATATCCTGATGGGACAGAAATTAGTTATGACCACTCCGCTCATTTGTTGAAAGTTATCATGAATTCTGGGGAAGCCGAATTTGATATCCCAGATAAAATCACAATGAAAACTAGTTTGTTGCATTGTACCGGTTCTATTAAATCTGACAAGGATATTACTGATAAGACCCGTTCCATGGACGGTGACCGCTCAATATACAATGATCACGCTCACCCGCATGGTGACCCTAACACGAAAGAACCAATTCAAAAACAATGAGTGGGCTAGATAGAGTAACCGGTAAATCTATATCGGGCTGGGAGCTGTATGCCTCTCGGTTTAAAAATGCAATAACGACTCAAAAGGGTAGTAGAGTGAAGCGCCGAGGATATGGCAGTCGTTATCCTGAGTTGTTGGGCAAAATGCAAAACGGAATTAATCAGGCGCTAGCTCAAGCTTATATTGTTGATGCATATTATAACGAATCATGTTGGCTTTAAAGTTAATATTACATTGAATTATTTTGGTGATCTAAAAGTGGTGACAATTTGAGTAATTTATTTCCCAATCCTTCGATACCTGAGCTTTTAAAAACGTCAACGTTTTCGGACTATCGAACTCAGTTTGTTGATGATGTCGTTGAGTATTTGTCAAATAAACAAGGTGTTGATAGTAATGAAATAAGAGCAACGTTGAATGAGCCTTCTGAATTAGCCGCTCAGCTTGTAGATGCTTTTTGCTATTTGCTGCTCAATAAAATTCGAGACGATAATACTAAGGCGCTGAATCAGTTTGCGCCTTTCGCCAAAGGGGATATGCTAGATTTAGTGGTGTCAAATCTTGGTGTAACTCGTCAAACAATAGTAGAAGGTGATGAAAATGCATTGCCGGTCATCCCTGCAATCTTGGAATCTGATGAAAGTCTTTTAACACGATATTATTTAGCGCCGTTTGCCTTGAAACCTGGTAGCCGAAAAGGTTATGAATTTCACGCAAGAACTGTTGGTGAAAAACCAAACATTACAGTGACTTCACCGGTGACAAATCAACTCGTTGTTACTTTTGGTTTTCCAGAAGATAGTACTGTTTCAAAAATATCTGATGCGGCTGCACGGCAAACAGCACCTGGTGAAGTCGACATTACAGTATTGGGTACTGATGGGATAGCTGATGCCGACTTGTTGTCGACAGTTAGT
>CBDUHU010000352.1:0-4692 GCA_965366725.1 uncultured Kangiellaceae bacterium | reverse complement strand
TACTGAAACAAAACTACTATTACTTTCCCATGCATTTGAATCAAAGAATGTCAATGCGGTTGAATTTAGAACTCATTGGATGAACTTTGCTTCCCGAAAAGCAATTGCAGGACTAGGGGCAAAGCAGGATGGCGTTTTAAGAAGTCATGTCGTGCTTGCTGATGGTTCGGTTAGAGATACCGTTATTTTTTCGATTATTCGTGCAGAGTGGCCTATGGTAAAAAATCATCTTCAGTTTAGGCTTGAAAATTACCTGTCTTAAATAAGGAAATATGAATGAATTTATTGACTCCACGACTAAAGTTACGTCAATGGGAACCCTGCGATTTTGAACCTTATGCTGAAATTTGTGCTGATAAAGAAGTCATGCAGTACCTAAGCGGTGCTCCGTTAAGTCGACTTGAAGCTTGGCGAAGTATGGCTTTTATGATGGGGCATTGGCAAATGAGAGGATATGGTCATTGGGCGGTTGAAGAAAGATCTAGTGGTCAATTCATCGGTCGGCTCGGTTTTTTATATCCTGAAGGTTGGCCGGGAATAGAAATAGGGTGGACTCTCTCACGTAACAGTTGGGGGATGGGCTATGCCACGGAAGGTGCCAGTAAGGCTTTAGAATATGCTCAAAATGAATTAAAAGTTGATGAAATTATAAGCATCATTCGTAAGGGACATATTGCATCACAGAAAGTTGCGTTAAAGCTGGGAGGTTACTACCAGAAAAATGCTGTATTAATGGGTTATAATGTTGATATCTACAAAGTTTTCTAAAACAGGAAAATGTAGCTTGATTTAGGTCAACTCATGTAAAGTTATTCCAGTTAGAATGCTACTTCTCTAAAACAGGTATATTAGATGTCTGAGTTCGAACCAGATTATACAAAAGACTTGTCTGAAATCAGACAAAATATTGATGCTATAGATGCTAAATTGATTGAATTATTGACCCAACGTTCTCAATGTGTCGAAAAAATTGCTGATATTAAATGTAAACATAAGGTTTCCATTTATGACAGTAATCGTGAAAATCGGATCATTGAAAAGGTCACAACTGATAATCCTTCAAGCTATCAGGCTGTGGATATGGCAAATATATTTCACTCAATTCTTCGTGCTGGACTCAACCAACAATTATTATACCGCTCAGAACATGAGGAATAGTAGTGGAACTTGTGTGTCCAGCGGGCAACTATCAGTCATTAGTAAAGGCTGTAGATAACGGTGCTAACGCCGTATATATTGGTCTGAAGAATGAAACGAATGCGCGTCATTTCGCCGGCTTAAATTTTTCTGAAAAACAAATTATTCAGGGAATTGAATATGCACATAAAAACCAATGTAAGGTTTATTGTGCGATAAATACTTACCCTAGAGAGAGTAAGTGGCAGCGTTGGACTAGTGCGGTTGATCAGGCAATGGATTTAGGTATTGATACGCTTATTGTTGCTGATGTCGGGGTAATGGATTATATCCGTAGCCGTTCAGACACATTCCCTATTCATGTATCAGTCCAGGCTTCTGCCACCAATTATCAATCGCTGAACTTTTATCATCAGAACTTTGCTGTAAGAAGAGCTGTATTACCCAGGGTTTTATCCTTGGCACAAGTCTCTGCTCTGGCAAAGAGTTCACCCGTAGAAATAGAGGTTTTTGGCTTTGGTAGTCTATGTATTATGGCTGAAGGGCGTTGCTATCTGTCGTCTTATATGACAGGAGAATCACCTAATACTCAAGGAGTTTGTTCACCTGCTGCATTTGTTGACTGGAAAGACAACGGCCATTTGCTGGAGTCTAGATTGAATGGATTATTGATTGACCGATTCGGTGAGAATGAAAATGCAGGTTACCCAACCCTTTGTAAAGGCCGATTTGAAGTTAGTGGCCGGGTAGCACATGTGTTAGAAGAACCCACCAGTCTGAATACGATGGATATATTGCCACAGCTTGTTGAAGCCGGGGTTGTTGCGATAAAGGTGGAAGGAAGGCAACGAAGTCCAGCATATGTCGCTACTGTCACCAAGGCATGGCGAGAAGCGATTGACCGTGTAACAAATGAAGGCCTTTCGGTTCATCAGACAACTGTCGATAAACTGGCATCCCTTGCGGAAGGAAAGCAGACAACAATCGGTGCCTACGAAAGAAGTTGGCAGTAATCAGAACTCGGGAAAACTCTATGAAAATTTCTGTTGCGGCCGTTCCTTATTTCTGGTCGAAAGAAACATATATTAAATTCTATAAAGCACTCGCAAAATCGCCTGCTGATATTATTTATCTAGGCGAAACCGTCTGTTCAAAAAGACGTAGTATGCGTTATGAAGACTGGCTGGAAATTGCTCAATTATTAGTTGATGCGGGAAAAGAAGTGGTTTTATCTACTTTAACTTTATTAGAAGCGAACTCTGAACTTAGCTATCTGAGTAAAATTGCATCCCAGGAGTTATATCTAATAGAAGCTAATGATTCTGCAGCCATTCAGGTTGCTAGTCAGGAAGATAATCCATTTGTTGCCGGTTGTGCAATTAATATTTATAACAATCGAACTTTATCTTTTTATCAAGGGTTAGGTATGCGCCGGTGGTGTGTGCCTGTTGAGCTGGGTAAAGAGGATATTTCGCCAATGCTTAATCAAATTAAGTTGGCAAATACAGAAGTTGAATATCAAGTTTTCGGACGGATGCCATTAGCCTATTCAGCTCGCTGTTTTACCGCCAGACACCATCAAAAGCCTAAAGATAACTGCCAGTTTATCTGCCTGGAAGATGAACAGGGTATCCTTGTAAAAACTCAGGAAGGGGATAGTTTTGCTCAAATAAACGGTATCCAGACCCAGTCGGCAAAAGTGAGTAATTTGCTGAACCACTGGGCTGATTTACGCCAGTCCGGTGTAGATATTCTCCGGATTGTTCCGGTTGGGGTAAATGATACATTGGAAGTTGTAAGTCAATTGGGCGAATTAATAAAAGGAGAGCAAACCTGTTTAAATACAAGCCAGTTACAAGGGGATTACGAATATTGTAATGGCTATTGGTTTCAGTTAGAAGGAATGAAGTTTGTTTCATGATTTTATCAGGGTACGAGTACTTATCTAGTTAAGTATTGATGAATTCAAGAAATAAACTCAATTTGAGTATATCCAGGTAAAAGTGTAGGCTACTATCAGGCTTAATAAATCACACCATTGGAGTGGTACTTGTGATCCGTCTCATATTGACCGTAATGACCTTTGCTAACATTTTTCCTGTAATGGCTGAAGGCGAGTTTTATACATTACAAATCCCGGTACCAACACCCAAACAAGAAGAGTTCATCGTTCATAAAGATCTTGCTTATCTAGATGATGGTGACCAGCGAACACGTGCAGATATATATTTGCCAGTTGAAGAAAATAAAGATAATCCCGCTGTAATATTTGTTCACGGTGGCCCAATACCTGAAGACTTTCCAATGGCGCGAGATTGGAAAATGTTTCAATCCTATGGTTCTCTGGTGACTGGAGCAGGTTTGGCTGGTGTGGTTTTTAACCATCGGTTTAATCACTTAAACGATTTGGAAAAAGCAACTAAAGATATTAGTGCGACTATCAATTTTGTGCGCAAGAACGCTGATAAGTATACTATCGATAAAAATAATATTTGTCTGTGGTTTTTTTCTGGTGGTGGTAGTTTTGTGCCACATTTTATTTCTGAGAAGCCTAAATGGCTTAAATGTATGGTCATGTATTATCCAACCATCGGGGCCGATGTCTGGGTAAGTTGGGATGAGAAAGTATCTGATTCTCAACGTACAAGTTTAGATCCCATCCCTTTGTTAGAGGTCAAGTCAGATTGGTCTCCTGCATTTTTTATTGCCGAGGCGGGGCTGGACAATGCGGAGCTTAATGCAGGTATACGGAAATTTGCTTTATCGGCAATTGAAAATGGTTGGAAGGTGGAATATTTGAACCACCCGACAGGCCCTCATGGTTTTGATATACATAGCAATGATAAGAGAGCCAGAGAAATTATTTTTCGTACAATTAGCTTTCTGAATGAGCAACTAGACAGTGAGCAACCAAAGAATTTGAAACAATAGGTCGTCTGATTAAACAATCCAATTTTAAATTGATATTTTTGGTGTTTAATTTATTAAAGTAGCCTGAATTTTTATCATTTGAAGTATGCAGAGGCAGCAATATCAGGGCAATAAATTTATAGATACAATTTCAAGACAACGACGATTAAAACTTCGAGGAATATATGGATATTTTCATAGAGTTACCAGATTACATGAAATATATTATTACAGGGCTGGGGTCTTTGCTTGCAATTTTAGGGCTATTTGTTGATAAGAAAAGTGCTCATTTTAAATTTATTGCGCCGATGTTTATTTCTCTCGTTTGCTTACTTGGTTTTTTTCAGGCAAAGGATGCAATCAACTCTGATAGAGATTCTAAGCTTGCAAAAGAGCAACGTAATAAATTACTAGTATTAGTGGATAATTCTTCCATCGCATCACTTAGGACTTCTTCATACTTAACAGATATACTCCTGTCTCAGCCAAAGATATTGAAAGATTTTGGCCTTACTAGTACAAGAGCTGGAAAGCCGTTGGCAAATATATCGACCGCTGAATTAATAGAGGGGCAGATTCTCGCCGCAAACAAGTATAGGATGGAGTTAATCTCGACTAAACTTCCTTCCTCCAGGTTAGAAACAA
>CBDUHU010000351.1:0-4698 GCA_965366725.1 uncultured Kangiellaceae bacterium | reverse complement strand
TGGCACCAATTATGCTGCTAAGATCTCTTTACTAATAAATAATTCGCTGTCAGTCAATAACTGATAGTCTAACTAAACTGCTCTACGGGTAAATTTATGGATAATGACAAAAAACGAGACTTAAAAAGTTTTGCTCAAGGTGATTTAATGTATGGGCGGTCAGCAATTCGCAGTGAAGTCGCAATGACACATACAGTGCTTCAATCGTCAGCTGTTGATAGTCACAACTCCAGGGTTGATGAAAGAGCGGCAAAAATTGAAGCCCACCAATATGCCCAGCAAGCTGCGGCTCCTAAAATAATACCTCCTCCAAATGTTGCTGGCCTACCTACCCAAAAACGTACCTTTGTTGCAACTCTCGACCAATATGGCTCAGAGTCAATGTTAAAAGGAATGCATGCTCACCAGCAAGAAACCGGTATGCATGATTTGGCAAAGCCTGATTCAAATGATTTTATGAGTGAAAATAGTCATCATCTAAAATACAAACGCTATACCGATGCACTAAAACAACAGATAGCAATCGACGGAAACCTGACATCTAAAACTGAACAAAAATGGCGTCAGTCAGCCACTGCGGAACAGGACAATTCAGTATTCAGAGCCAAAAGTAAGTTTGGTTTAAAATGGACGCTTGAACGTGGTCACCATATCCATTTTGCAGTATCTGAACAAGGTATGAATATGCATCAGGTCGCAACAAAAACTGAACCGGGTGACAGAAAAGACGGGCAAGATCCAGCAAATAAGATCCGTTCGTATACAGGTTCAGAACTCCGTTGGTTGTATCGTCACAACGATGACCCTCTAGTTAAAGAACGTGTTCATTTTGTTGCCCAGGATAAGCATACAGACAATAAACTGGAAACCGTTTCAGCACCATGGAATGATGAACAAAGAGTCAGTGTTCACAATGACTCAGGTAAAGCAACGACCTGGAAAGCAGCGTGGCAAGACTACAAACCGACCAATCCGGCTCCTCAACTTAAACTAAGAAAATAAATTTTTAGCTCACTTAAAGTACGATATTACTCTGCTCATGATTAAACATGATCAACAAAATCCCTGTGATAAACACACAGGGATTTTTACCAGGTTTAAAATTAAAACTGAAAGTTATATCTCAACTAAATAAATCCGAAATTAACTTCCCTTGTTATCCTGATTTATTAACAACTAGTTCGCTTTCAGATTGAGTGTTATCCCACTAGCCGTGCTGTATCCTCGAAAATCTAAGTACCAGGTACCACTTGCTGGTGAACTAAAACTACACGACTCAGTATTGCCATTTTTATACGGACGACAGTCGTATGCACTAGTGGTAGATTGAGCGCCATGTCTAACATATAAATCAGCATCTCCTGTCCCACCAGAAATACTCACTGTCATTGATGAATAACCCGCTGGTAATTCATAGGTATAACGCGCCCACTGATTCTGTGAAACCGAAATATTGGTTGCAGATACATCAATTGGATCGACTCCACCAGGAGGATTTCCACCACTGGTATATTGACCAACAAGACTTAAGCCTGAGAAACTACTGTAAGCTTTTACTCTGACATAATAGGTTCCACCTGTTTGAGTTCCGGTGCAAGTCTCCGAGTTGCCATTAGCATAAGGTCTGCAATCATAAGAACTATCCGTTGGTGCAGAACCAAACTTCACATAAAGATCAGCATCACCTGTGCCACCACTTGTCTTAAAGCTAATGTCTGTTGCGCCAGCTGGAACTTGCATGGTGTAGCTAATATCGTTGCCGCTACTTGCACTTAAATTGTTTTCAGCAACGCCATTTTCGAGAACATTATCACCAGGAGGCGGAGGAGGTGTTGTACCACCAAATCTTGAATAGAGCATCAAGTTAGGTGAACCTTGAACATCGCTGATTGCATTTTCTGTGGCATTACTGGTTAGAGCCTGGGCAACTGCAGAAGTGGATGCATTTGGGTTATCTGCAAGATAAAGAGCAGCAACGCCAGCAACGTGTGGACTAGCCATAGAAGTTCCACTCATTGTGGTTGAGCCACCAGACTGAGAAGTTGAAGTGATATCTGAACCCGGTGCAAAAATATCGATACAGTTTCCATAGTTTGAGAATGAAGAACGAGAATCACCGTTTGCTGTCGAGCCAACAGTGATAACATTTGATGCACTCGCAGGAGAATAATTACATGCATTACTATTATCATTACCAGCAGCAACAACAGTCACAACTCCTGCGCTCACCAGGTTATTAGCTGCTGTATTGAGTGAAGAAGAAAATCCGCCTCCCAAACTCATATTAGCAACCGCCGGCTTGGTATGATTTTGCGCTACCCAGTCCATCCCGGACAAAATACCTGAATTAGAACCCGATCCCTGACAGTTAAGCACTCTTACACCATAAACTTTTGCGCCCTTTGCAACCCCATAAGTACTACTGGCGACGGTTCCTGCCACATGGGTTCCATGTCCTTGACAGTCACTTGAATTACTATCGTTATCAACAAAGTCATAACCGTTAAAAACACGACCGCCAAAATCTGAGTGATTATTAACACCAGTATCAATCACATAAACATTAACATTTGAAGCAGTCGTATCGTAGATATATTGACTATTAATTGAACCACCACGTTGATCAACCCGATCAAGTCCCCAGGTCGGGTTATTCTGCGTTGCATTAATAGTTACCACTTCATCTGGCTCGATATAATCGACTAGCGGATTCTGCGCCATTTTAAGTGCCGTTTTGGCATTCATACGGAAGACAGCCCCCTTAATTGCCTTACTATACTGGCGAGTTGACTTGGCATTTAAAGACTGGCTGAGAGAGTTAACAGCGTTGTTGACCGCCAGAGTATAGGCATTTGTACTATTATTTGCAGTCAAAGCCAATGTCGAAGGTGCAATTGCACTGTCTTTAAACACAACAATGTATTGGTCCTTAATGATTCTATCGGGGTTATTGGCCTGTTTTAGCTCGCCGGCCATAACGAGCGGCGAACTCATTAAACCCACCGCTAGTGCTATTTTTGAAATTTTCATTGAATGTCCCATGATGATTGCAATCTACTTTTTATTGGAAAGCAGTCTTGCATTGGTTAGTGTTTTATAATTATTAAGAACCACATCTAATGGTTAAATATCCATATTGTTAGATATCTTAATTGCATCTGAGATGCGTTTGAGATCCTATTCTAATAGCATCTGAAATGCAAACGAGATAAGCCTGATATATCTCAGATAATTATGGTAATATTACACTTATCGTCTATTAGTATCTTTAAGCGTATGATTTTCATACTAAAGAGATCTCCTCTGACCAGCAAAAAAATAACCAGAAGTTATAACTAAAAGGATAAGTTCGGGAGTTTCAGGTAAAAATGGCATTAACTGAAATAGAATTGATACAGATAAGAAGAACCGGCGAGCACTTTAAGACAATCCTGAGAGAGTTGTTTGACGCCTTTCCACGTTCAGCCAGGACAATTGCCGGTCTGGCCCGTTGGAGCGGGATTAACAAATCAACCTGTCAACGCCTGGTTCAATCGCTAACCAAAACTAATGACGGAATAGACGTTATTATTACTTTGCCTGGCATTAGCGGTCTCAATCAGTTTGAAAAAGCACTAATCAAACTAGCTGAGCCAGCCGAAAATATTAACTCTCTTAAGCAGCTAATAGAACAATATCACGATCTTATTTTAGAGTATGCTTCCAGCCAATCGGAACTCAAACGACTGCTGCAAAAATTTCAAGCTGTTGGTTCTGCGGTTGATTCTTATCAAATGAAATTGAAAAAAACTGCCTATGAAACCAACAAAGAACTCTCGGGAGAATCCGTCGAACTTTATCTGGGAATTCACTTTTTCCGATTTAATCCTGATGATCGAAACTTCATCGATGAATTGATTATTTCTAACCGATTGGGAGTCGAACTGTCCAGATCTGCACGCCCTTTTGTTCAGGCTTTTGGAGCCAACTTTAACCCAGTAAATGTTAGTCATCCGGAGAGCCTGGGCTTCGATAATTTAGATAGTTTTAATTCGGATAAAAGCGGTGATTATCTATTAAAAGACTTTTCCACTCCCAATATTGAAAAGAGCTATGCTGGCTTAAGTAACTTTGCAAATTCTATGGTTTATAATCACACAATTGAACCAATCAACTGTCAGCCATTTGACATCACCATTAGTCATTTGGATATTAAAACTCAGCCAAACCCGATAATCCATGATCATAGAAATATTATTCAGGGTTTAATGGAACGAAGCCCGGCCAAACGTTTAATTTTAATGACTTTTATTGATAAAGAATTAGATCGTTCTAGTAATATTCAGGCCGGCTGTTACCCTGCGAGTGTCAAAGCTCATGAAATTGATCACCTTCAAGAAGATCTGTGGAGTGAAAGGTTTTCCGACTCTCCAGAAGTAAAATTATTTAAACCCAATGATCAGAACTTAAACTCAAAACTGCACTTAAATCATGTCGATCAATTAGTTGAATTGGGCTTTGCATTTTTAAAGGAAGATTACGGTGATTATGTTGGCTATTTTATCGATGTCGATTATCCACTCTGGTTAACAAGCCATCGGCTATACTTTAAGTTTACTTAATTCTGTACAGACTCTAAAAATTTTTAGCTACACAATCAGTTTTTACACCGATTATTGATACCTGGAATAGTTAATCCGGAATAGTTAATCTGGAATA
>CBDUHU010000350.1:0-4707 GCA_965366725.1 uncultured Kangiellaceae bacterium | reverse complement strand
TTTTCCATCTTGCTTAACCAGTTGAGAATTTAGCCCGTAGGATGGCGGCGTATGATCGTCAGCATTTTTTTTTGCTGCATAAAAATCTCTTGTTTCCTGCTCACTGACATCACGATAAAAATTGACTGCACTATTTTTTACATTATCAACACCTTTAGACTTGTCAACTTTCCTACTATCATAAGCTAGATCAAATATCGCATCTTCAATATTAACGATTAAGTCATCCACAGTTTCACCTTTATCAAGCGGAAAATTTGCTCCCTCTGTTTGGTTAATAAGTTGCTTAAGTTCAGCTAAACTGAAAGTCGGGTTAAATTTCCTGTTTGAATAATGATGATGAATACCATTCGCAAACCACACCTGTTTTGTATACAGCATAAATCGTTTAAAAAGTTCTGATTCTCTGTCTCCTTTAAAACACTCAACAATTTGTTCAAGGGTTCGTCTGATAGTCAGGTTCAAATGATAGTTTTGATCCCAGATAATATCTCTACCAGCAAGGGCCGCCTGTGAAAGAAAGTAAAGAAGTTGTTTTTGCGCGAGCGGTAATTGTTCAAATCCTGGAACCTGATACCTCAAAATACGCAAGTCAGCAAATCGATCAACAACCCAGTTAAACGGCTGTTCTTCCATAGCATGCTTGTGATGTTTTTCAGGCTCAACTAAATCAGAACTTTTTGATAAATGAAGTTCCTGTATTTGCTCATTTTTATCAACAGACGGCGGTTGTGAATCGGAACAACCAGCCAGAATAAAGGCTAATGCCCACCATAATAAGTGCTTTCTCATAACTAACTCCACAATAGCAAGAGCGGAGATTATTCCTGCTGAACACCATCGCGTCAAATTAAAAACTTGATCCTACTCAAGTAATAAGAGCATTCGTGCTATAAGTTTATAGGTTCAATCATTCTACTTATAAGGTATTATTAGGAATAATTTCATCGATGGCCATGAATAGGTATGAACTGGGTTGACATAGGTATAAATCTAACTAACAAACGATTTGCACATGATAGAGAAGATGTTATTAATAATGCCAGAGCCGCAGGGATCAGTAAAATGCTCATCACTGGAACCAATGTTACCGAGAGTATCGATGCACTTGAGCTAGCGAAGAATAATCCAGAAGTTTTGTACTCCACTGCTGGCTGTCACCCCCATGATGCCAAGCTGATGGATAATGAGGGTCTTGCTACACTCAAGCAGATATCTTGCCACCCTTCTGTAGTCGCAATTGGCGAGTGCGGACTGGACTTTAACCGGGATTTTTCTCCTAGAGAAACTCAAATAGAAGCTTTTAAACTTCAACTGGAACTGGCAATTGAAACTCAAAAGCCCTTATTTCTGCACGAAAGGGATGCCTTTGACACCCAGTTTGCTATTTTACAAGAATATTGGCCATCGCTTAAAGACGCGGTCATTCACTGTTTTACCGGAAACCAGCATCAATTAGAAAAATATCTGGAATTGGGACTTCATATTGGAATTACCGGGTGGATTTGTGACGAAAGAAGAGGACAAGAACTGTTTAACATAACCAGGATTATTCCAGATGAGCGTCTAATGGTTGAAACTGATGCACCTTACCTGACTCCCAGAAACCTGACTCCAAAACCTAAGGGGGGGCGCAATGAGCCGAAGTATTTACCACACATTGGGCAGACAATTGCACAAGCACGTAACCAACCCCTTTCACATATTGCAGCGATAAGTTACACCAATAGTTGCCGTTTTTTCGGTTTACCCCATAGTTGACAGTCAAACTTGGCAAAACCACTGATGGGTGGTTAGAATGAGTTAGAGAGGAGATCAATAAAAGGGATTTCTAGCTTTAATATGAATCAACCGCAAATCATTTTTCTTCATGGACTTGGGCGAAGCCCTCGGAGTATGGCTAAACTTGCCCACACATTCAGGCGAAATGGCTATAGAGTATTCAACCCAGGTTATCGTAGTTTATCCAGTAGTTACCAGGAAATACTGGATAAACTTGATAATCAGATAAACCAATGGATTAATCCAGATTCCCCCATTCACTTTGTTGGTCACTCATTTGGTGGCATCTTGATACGGGGAATTCTTGCTAAACACATTCATTGGAATAAAGGACGTTGTGTTATGCTAGGCTCACCTAATCAAGGAACCCAAACGGCTTCATTTATGCTATCCCATCGATGGTTTAAGCATTTTGTTCCAAAAGTGACGGCAGAACTAACGCCTGACAGCCAATTATTAAGACAATTACCCGAACCGGAAGTTGAAACCGGTATTATTGCAGGAAATATCAACTATAGTATGCTAATACCAGTTAGTTGGTATTACAAAAAAGCGACTAATAATGCACCTGGAGATGGAGTGGTTGAACTATCTAATACTCAATGTAGCAATATGACGGACTTTATTGTCATGCCATTGCATCACTCCTTTATGACATGGGATAGTGCACTACATAAACAGGTGGTTAGCTTTATTGAGTCAGGACGATTTCACCAGGTGTCTGAATCCATGTAAATATACAAGTAAATCATAATATAATTTGTGAACAATAAATATGATTCAAGAAACTTCAATTAAAAACAAGACAGTTCAAGGTGGTTGTTACTGCGGTAGGGTTAGTTACCAAATCCAATTACCCGCAAAGTGGTGTGCTCATTGTCATTGCGATCAATGTAGACATACACAAGGTGCACCGGTTGTGACCTGGTTTGGAGTCGATAAAAATAATTTTCAATATCTACGTGGCGAACAAGATGTGGCCTGGTTTGACTCTTCAAATGACGCACAGCGAGGCCATTGCATACATTGTGGTACCCCATTATTCTTTCTAGGGGTTAAATGGATTGATGAAGTACATATTACTCGGGAATCAACTCAAGAGGATATATTACAAAAACCTCAAGTACATGTATTTTATGATCGCCATGTAAACTATCTGGATTTTTCAGATCAACTTGATAAATATGGTGGCCCAGATGGTTTTACTGCGCTACCCAATAATGACTAGTATTCTACAAAGTCGTCGGAACACCTTTTGGGAGATAATTAATCGTGTCGCATAATCAATTTTCTTTACTTAAAGAAAAACGTTTTTTACCTTTCTTTATTACTCAAGCTCTGGGTGCACTAAACGATAATGTTTTTAAAACTGCGTTGATGTTACTTATTTCACACAAAGCAGCATCACAACTTCCTTTTAGTTCAGATATTGCGGTCAATATCGCAGCGATTCTTTTTATATTTCCTTTTTTTATTTTTTCATCTACCGCAGGACAAATAGCTGAAAAGTACGAGAAGTCTTTCACTATCAGAAAAATTAAACTAGCTGAAATTATTATCATGCTTTTAGCCGTCGTCGGTATTTATCTGGAGAACATACCGGCGTTACTTTTCATTTTATTCTTAATGGGCTTTCAATCCGCTATTTTTGGCCCGATTAAATATGGCTTATTGCCGCAACATTTACATACCGATGAGTTAGTTGGAGGAAATGCACTGGTCGAATCAAGTACTTTTGTGGCTATTCTGATTGGAACAATTTTCGGTACTGCTGTAATGACGTTAGGTGATAACTGGGCTCTTCCTCTTGCAATCGCTTTATTACTCGTTTCAATTACCGGTTATATCGCCAGTCGTAGTATTCCGGAAACACCAGCAGTTGAACCTATGTTAAAAATAAACTGGAATGTCTTTACTGAAATTCATCGCAATTTTAAATTTATGGCGAGCAATCAGGTTGTTTTTCTAGCGGTTATTGGTATTTCCTGGTTCTGGTTTTATGGTGCAGTTTATCTTACCCAAATTCCTAATTATGCGAAATCAACACTTGCCGGTGACGAATCAGTAGTTGGTTTATTATTAACTGCATTAACATTAGGAATTGCCATTGGCTCCATGCTTTGCGAAAAACTATCAGCAGGTAGAGTAGAAGTCGGACTGGTTCCTATTGGCGCTTTTGGCCTTAGTTTTTTTGGATATGATCTTTACCTGGCTAATACAGCCTCACAACTAACAGCTCAGTTCAATTTTCAACAACTACTTGAACAACCTGAAACCTGGAGGGTTCTAATCGATGCGATGCTAATTGGTGCTTTTGGTGGCTTATTTACTGTTCCTCTGTATGCTCTTATTCAAAAGGAAGGCGATAGGAAACATATGTCCCGATTAATTGCAGGCCTTAATATTATGAACGCTTTATTTATGGTGTTCTCAGGACTATTTGCCATTGCATTACTAACCATTCCAGTATTATTTTTAACTACCGCGATGGTTAATTTGATTATTGCATTCTATATTTTTATAAAATCACCAGAATTTTTTATTCGATTTGTTATCTGGCTACTTGTTAACACCATATATAGAATCAAGAACACTAATATGGATGTTATACCTAAACACGGTGCTTGTGTTTTAGTCTGCAATCATGTCAGCTTTATTGATGCCCTGATAATTGGAGGCTACAGCAAAAGAAATGTTCGTTTTGTTATGCATCACACAATATTCAAAATGCCGATTATAGGTTCATTCTTTAAACTGGCCAACGCTATTCCTATTGCACCGGCTCACGAGGATCATGATCTAATGAATCAGGCATTTGACAAAATTGCCTCAGAACTTGAAAAAGGAGAAGTGGTATGTATTTTCCCAGAAGGGAAGTTAACTTCTAATGGAGAAATTAATGAATTTAAAAGCGGTATCGAAAAA
>CBDUHU010000349.1:0-4709 GCA_965366725.1 uncultured Kangiellaceae bacterium | reverse complement strand
TATTTACTCTATTTGCTGCTCTATATTTAGCAGGATCTGTTTCATTTTGTTAATTAGAGTGGATTATTCTAAGTACAATTGTTGTGAAGGAAAATAAACTGGCTATAATATGCTCCTTTCTTGGTAATCTGGAAAATAACCGTGTTGCCTGCTAAACAGCATTTTTAATGTTGATCGTTGGCTTTCCAGTATAATAAACCGTCTACGTAGAGATTCAGGAATATAAAATGTTTGATAATTTGAGCGATCGCCTTAACCGGGTAATGAAAAAAATTAGCGGAAAAGGGCGTATTACTGAAGACAATATCAAAACCACATTGCGTGAAGTTCGGATGGCGTTGCTTGAGGCCGATGTTGCGTTGCCTGTGGTGAAAGAGTTTGTTACTAAGATCAAATATCGGGCATTGGGCAAGGAAGTTAAATCAAGCCTGACGCCTGGCCAAGCATTTATAAAGATAGTTAACGATGAAATGGTCAGCGCAATGGGGGCTGCTAACGAGTCATTAGAACTAAAAGCTGCACCACCTGCAGTGGTTTTGATGGCGGGTTTGCAGGGGGCTGGTAAAACAACTTCGACTGCTAAATTAGCTCGCTTTTTGATTGAGCGGGAAAAGAAATCGGTAATGGTGGTCAGTGCTGACGTTTATCGACCTGCAGCAATTCAGCAGCTTGAAAGAGTGGCTGGAGAGGTTGGGGCGGAGTTCTTCCCCAGCTCAACCGATCAAAAACCTCTGGATATTGCGAAAGCAGCTATTGCACAGGCGAAAAAGTCTTTTGCCGATGTACTAATCCTGGATACTGCTGGCCGTTTAGCAATTGACCAGGAAATGATGAATGAAATAAAAGAGTTGCACGCTGCAGTCACTCCAGCCGAAACCTTGTTTGTAGTTGATAGTATGACTGGACAAGATGCAGCAAATACCGCAAAAGCATTTGACGAAGCTCTGCCGCTAACAGGGATTATCTTGACTAAAGCCGATGGTGACGCACGAGGCGGTGCAGCACTATCTATTCGTCAGATAACTGGCAAGCCGATTAAGTTTATTGGTATCGGCGAAAAACTTGATGCACTTGAACCATTTCACCCGGAGAGAATTGCCTCGCGTATTCTGGGAATGGGCGATATGTTGTCGTTAATTGAGGAAGTAGAGCGCAAAGTCGATAAAGATAAAGCTGAAAAACTAGCTAAGAAAGTGATGAAAGGCAAAGGTTTTGATCTTGAAGATTTTCGTGAGCAATTGGTGCAGATGAAAAATATGGGGGGATTAACCAATATGATGGATAAACTCCCGGGCATGGGAAATGTCCCTCAGGCAGCAAAAGACCAAATGGATGACAAGGTAACCCTTCACATGGAAGCCATTATTAATTCAATGACAGCCAAAGAAAGAGCCTTCCCTGATATGATTAAGGGCTCTCGCAAGAAACGTATCGCTAACGGCTCCGGTACAGACCTTCAGGCGGTAAATCGTCTACTTAAGCAATTTAAGCAAATGCAAAAGATGATGAAGAAAATGAAGGGAAAAGGGGGCATGATGAAAATGATGCGTGGAATGCAGGGAATGATGCCTCCTGGTGGTGGAATGCCACCAATGGGACGATAATTTACCGCTAAATAACGGGTAAAATCGGTCATTTTATTTATATAAGGGAAAAAAGCGCGATAAATAAACAGTTTTAATCCTAAAAAGGGTTCCCAAAAGGGACGTTTAAGGATAAAATGCGCGTCCTTTGTGGTCTGGGCTAATTTCATGCTTAAGTAATAAGCAATATATGTCCGGCAAACTATCAAATTTTAGAGGAATTTTAACGCATGGTAACCATACGTTTAGCTCGTGGCGGTTCTAAAAAACGCCCTTTTTATCACATGGTTGTAACTGACAAGCGTAATGCACGTGATGGTCGTTTTATTGAGCGTGTTGGTTTCTTCAACCCTGTAGCTACAGGTCAGGAAGAGCGTGTTCGTGTTGATGTAGAACGTGTTGATCATTGGATTGGTCTAGGCGCTCAAATGAGTGACCGAGTAGCAAAGCTGATTAAAGATAAAAACGCAGCTTAAGTCAAATTTGCATTCGTCTGATATGAATAACTCACCCGTTATTGTTGGTGAGATAACTGGCGTTTCTGGCGTGAAGGGATGGGTTAAAGTTTTTTCTCATACTGAGCCAAGAAATAACATTGTCAAATATAACCCGTGGCTGCTTAAGCAGGGTAGTAGTTGGAATGAAGTAAAGCTGGTAAATGGACGAGCGCAAGGTAAGACAATTGTAGCTCAAATTGAGGGTGTGACTGATCGAGAGCAGGCACACTCAATGATTGGAACTCAAATAGCAATACGTAGTTCTCAATTAAAAAAACTAGGTGTTAAAGACTACTACTGGCGCGAGCTAGAGGGTCTGGACGTAGTGAATACTCAAGGAACTGTATTAGGCAAGGTATCTCACCTGATAGAAACGGGTGCTAATGATGTATTAGTGGTCAATTTGCCAGAAGAGATAGCTCGAGAACAGAAAATTAAGGAAATGATGATTCCTTATTTAATGGATACAGTGATAAAAAATATTGACCTTGACTTAAATAAGATTGAGGTTGACTGGGATAATGAGTATTTCTAATTGAGAGACTCTACTCCTATGATCAGGTATTCGGCTATTAGTCTGTTTCCTGAAATGTTCTCAGCGATTACCCAGCAAGGTGTTGTTGGTAGAGCAATAAAAAATGGTAAGGTGTCGGTGGATTTGATTAATCCCAGAGATTTTACCAGCGACAGGCATAGAACTGTTGATGACCGGCCATATGGTGGTGGCCCTGGTATGCTAATGAAAATCGAACCTTTAGAAAAGGCGATTAATTCAGCAAAGTCAGGAACACCGGGAAAAGTTATTTATCTTTCACCCCAGGGTAAAAGAATAGATCACAAGATTGTGCGCCAGTTGAGCCAGGAAAAGCATTTGATTTTACTGGCGGGACGTTATGAAGGGGTTGATGAGCGGTTAATATCTGAGCAAGTCGATCTCGAACTCTCACTTGGGGATTTTGTACTAAGTGGTGGTGAATTAGGTGCAATGGTAATTATTGATTCTGTTACTCGATTATTACCAGAAGTACTTGGACATAGTGAGTCAGCGGAACAAGATTCTTTCGTTGATGGGTTGTTAGATCATCCGCACTATACCAGACCAGAAGTTTATAACGGTGCGAAAGTACCGGAAGTATTATTAAGTGGAAATCACCAGGCTATAGAGGCATGGCGGTTACAGCAGAGGTTAGGTCAAACGTGGTTGCGACGACCTGAACTTTTGCAACAAAGAAAATTATCGAAGCAAGAACAACAGTTGCTAAAGCTCTTTCAGGAAAAATATAGCCCTGAAAGTTAAGAATTTTTTAGATTTATAAGAACCGGGAGTGAACAATGAGTAAATTAATTGATCAACTGGAACAGGAACAAATGAGTAAAGAAATCCCTGAGTTTGCACCAGGTGATACAGTCATTGTTCAGGTGAAAGTTAAAGAAGGTGATCGTGAGCGTCTTCAGGCATTTGAAGGGGTTGTTATTGGAGTTAAAAATCGTGGATTAAACTCTGCATTCACAGTAAGAAAAATTTCTTACGGTGAAGGTGTAGAGCGTGTTTTCCAGACGTATAGCCCAATGGTAGATAGCATTACGGTAAAACGTCGTGGTGATGTTCGTCAGGCTAAACTTTACTATTTAAGAGAGTTAAGTGGTAAGTCTGCAAGAATCAAAGAAAAGTTAGATACTAAGAAAAGCTAATCAGCTTTTCTGTTAAAAAAGGGGCGTCATTTGATGCTCTTTTTTTTGTCCTGATAAAATGAGTTAAACGAAGTTGACTTTCTCAAAAAACAGAATGACTAGCTTACTCAGTTAATATTAACGCAATTTCGACCATTATTCTTTGAGCGGTATAGTGCTTTATCGGCTCGTTCAATTGCATCATTTAATGTTTCATCAGCAGATAATTCAGCAACGCCAATAGAAATAGTAATACTTTTTAAATTTTCATTGCTATTTTTCTTTTTAATCGTCAAATTTTCGATTCGTTTGCGCAGTGAGTTAGCGACTACAGCACCACTTTCTTTTTTTGTTAGAGGTAACACAAGGAGGAATTCTTCTCCGCCAAATCTGACCAATATGTCACTTCCTTTAACATGCCTTTTCAGAGTCGAAGCAACAACTTTTAATACTTTGTCACCAACCAGGTGTCCATACATATCATTAAATGCTTTAAAGTGGTCAATATCGGCTAACAGAATAGATACGGGGAAACAGCTATTCTTCTCAGTCATATTGCGAAGTGCTTCCTTCAATCCATTTCGATTTAGCACCTGAGTTAGCGGATCGCGACCAGCTTGCTCTCTAAAAGCAAGATGTTCATTTTGTAAGCTCTCTATCTCAGTAGTCGATTTTTCCAGTCTTTGTTCGAGATAATGAGCATGTTCATGAATATTTTGTGTTTCATTGATCAACAACATAATGACATTGATCGCTGCATCTCCTGAAGATGATTCCAATATTGGTTGAATTTCATCAAGGGTGTTGGAGTATGACTTTAAATGATTTTTAGTCTTGGAAACGGTTAATAGAGTGTTTCTTGCGACTTCATTTAAGCGTTTGGAAAATTGTTCAAGATTTGATTCATGACTGGAAATAATAAAATCGTGATAGATTTGTCTCATTCATTCTATAATTT
>CBDUHU010000348.1:0-4715 GCA_965366725.1 uncultured Kangiellaceae bacterium | reverse complement strand
TGTCATTTTCAGTGATGCTAAGTAAAATGACATTGGCTTCAGTTTTTGCACCACGAGAAATTCGGAATTCATTCTCAAGTGGCCAGCTCTGGTTTTCTATAGATAAACTTCGAGATGTCATATTAATTGCTCGATAATTTGATCGACACCATCTCTTAAAGGATCGATGCAGGGTAGACCATGGCGTTGCTGATAGGTTTGACAAACATTGGTCGCTTCTTCTGCTGTTAACATTGAAGTATTCACAGCAATTGCGACAAACTTTGTTTCGGGATTTGTCAGTCTGGCTGTTTGCAGGTTGAGTTCCATTGTTTGTTCCAGTCCAGGAAGCGCCCTGCCTGGAATTGCACGCATATGCGCTCGCTTTTCAGTGTGGCACAGAACCAGCGCATCTGGTTGAGCGCCATGAAGCAGCCCCAGTGACACACCTGCAAAGGCTGGATGAAATAACGAACCTTGTCCTTCAATGATATCCCAATGTTGGGGTTGGTTTGATGGGGATAAATCTTCTATTGCACCAGCGATAAAGTCGGCAACCACACAATCAACAGCAATACCATCACCCGCAATAAAAATACCGCTTTGCCCGGTCGCCTTAAATTCAACATCCATAGCGTGTTTTTTCATTCCTTTTTCAATTGCCAGAGCGGTATACATTTTTCCTACTGAACAATCAGTACCGACGGTTAACAGTCTTTTGCCAGATCGCTTGTTTCCGTTTCCCGTTCGAAATGATTTAGTTGGATGGCGAACGTCAAGAAGTGATACGCCATGTTGAGTTGCGGCTGATACGATCTGCTCACAGCTGACTAACCGCTGATGAAGACCACTGGCAATATCCATACCAGCTACAATCGCCAGTAATATTGAAGGCAACCACTTTGACTCAATGGTACCTCCACTATTAGCGAACCCTAAGACAAAGGTCTGAGCGCCCGCAGCGACAGCTTGTTCTATGTTCATCTTAGGTAGTCCAGTGGTAACTTCACAACCTGGCAGGATATATTCTGCCACTGCAAGTTCAGGACGCCAATCAGCAACGCCTTTGGCTATTTTAATAGAAAGCGGATCTTTTGCATCGCCAATAAAAAGTAAATAAGGAGCTTTAATATTCATCTGTTAGTTACAAATAATGACATTTAAGCTAATAATAAAAGTAATTAACAGGACATAAAGTAGCGTCTTATCGCGAGGGTATAACTTAAGGTTATGCGCTGTTGGGTGAAGTTAGAATCAACTTTGGAATTGACTCAGCTGATGTTTGAGAACTTCAATAAACTCAAGTGTGGCATGAGAAAGTGGCCTATTTTCGAGAAACAGACCCTTGATTGGAAAGTTTAAGTCCTCAGACAATTGTGCAATCCCAATTTCGTCAGACAATTGTCCTTTTGCGGTGAATTCATCAACAATACACACGCCTGTTCCATGTTTGACAAGGTTAACCGCGATAAAATAGGTTTGGACTTTAATTGCATCCGACAGATTGAGGTTTTGTACTTGTACTTCTTGCCAGATAATATCAGCCAGTGGGCCACTATTTCTAATGCTGATTAAAGGGTATTGAATTAACTCAGACAATGATAGCTGAACAGGACAATGTGGCAGCATTGATTTTGGGTATACGGCAACCAATTTACCTTCCGCAAACTCAATTTCACTCACACCAGATAACTTCTCTGGGGCAAACAAAACAGCAAACTCACTTTTGTGCCTTTGTAGGTGCTTGAAAACCTGTTCGTTATGCAGTGTTTGTATGTCAAATCGAATTTTGGGACGTCTCCTTCGAAAACTGGCGACTGTTGATGGAACAATATCAAATCCAAGCGCCGGTGTAAGAGCGAGTGAAACTCTGCCTATTTCCTTATTTTTAATATTTTCAGCAGCATCATTGATAGTGTTTAGCTGACGATAAATCTGATCGACATTTTCAAATAATAAGGTTGCTTCATTGGTTGGCACTAAACGTCCTTTAACCCGATCAAAGAGTTGAAACCCAAGCTGTAATTCAGCATGGCTTAAAACTTTGCTTACTGAAGGCTGTGAAACATGTAACAGCTTTGCAGCATTTGTCACTGAGCCCGTGGTATATATGGCGTGGAAAATTTCGATGTGTCTCAGTCGCATAGCTTCTTATTTACAATTAGGTTTAGTTATCAATAGTAGCAGAGATTATCAATTAGAAAGTGCTCAAACATAAATCAACGCGACCAGTGTCCACAGAAGAATGGCTACTGATGCTGCAATCGTTGCTGGAACCAACTGGGTCTTAACATGATCCATCAGGTCACAGCCTGTTGTCATAGCACTTAGTACCGTGGTATCAGATATCGGTGAGCATTGATCGCCATAAACGCTGCCATTTAAAACAGCGGCAAAACATAAAGACAAAAATATTTCAGGATGTGCAAGACCTTGAGATTGTGCGATTGCCCAGGCTAATGGCATGGCCAGTGGAAAAGCGATTGCATAAGTTCCCCAGCTGGTGCCGGTCGAAAAAGCTGCAACCATGGTAAAGAGCATCAGACCTGCTGGCAATACCCAATAGCTGATATGAGCACTTAGCAATTCAACTAAAAATAACCCTCCGCCGGTTTCAGCAGTAATTCGACCAATGGTAATCGCGAGCATTAAAATGACAGAGGCACTAACCACACTTTTCAAGCCGTCACTAATACCTTCGATTAACAACCTGAGCTGCATACCTTTTAAACTGGCTATAATCATTGATGATCCGAGTGCGGCGGCGAATGCCCAATTTATTTTGGGAATACCCATTGTCAGGTAACTGACTACGGCAATGGATATTAATAACCCAATCGGTACGATGAATTCTAGATGATGCGGTTTGTAACCAGCGGCAATTTTACTGGATTGATCTGAGTGAAAGTTCATTGGCGATGCATCTGGCGCATCGAGTTGACCGGTTTGCTCGACCCGCTTAATCGCTTTACGAATACCTTTGCCGGAAAATTTGCTTATATTTAAGCTCAGTAATAATGTTCCGATAACCGCTAAAATACTATAAAAACTAAATGGAATACTGCTAAAGAAAAATGCAATTCGATCAGCTTCAGTTGCCAGAAAGGCAACTCCAGGGATATATATTAAAGCCTGGACATAAGCGGGCCAGGGATTGAATGCCAGAACTGAAGCGATAGGGGATGCTGTTGAGTCAACGATATAGCTAATTTCCTCATGACTAACCTTGGCTTTATCGGATAATGGTTTGATGGTTGTCCCAACTAATACTGTACTAATTGTGCCACCCTGGAAAAAAATAACTCCTAACATCCAGGTAACTAACTTGGCACTTTTAGGTCCTTTAACTACATGCTTACACATATAATCTGCAAATGCCTGTGCAGCACCAGTTTTTGACCAGATCCCCAACAAACCGCCCAATAGCCATAAATATAGCAGTATGACTGTGGCTGCGCTTTTACTTGCAAGACTGGGAAGCAGAATGCTATCAGTAATATCAAATTTCTCGAGCAGGATTGCACCAACAACAATCCCACCAAAAAGTGCAGACATAGGTTCTTTGGTCAATAAGCATAAAGCAATGGTGATAAAAGCTGGCAAAAGTGACCAGATACCAAGGTGAAAAGCTGGCTTTAATAAAAGCAATTGCTGCTCACCATCATCTGATGTTTTGCTGACCCATTGTTGTGACATTGGCGGAGCCGACTGATTAGTATCTAATGCTACTTGCCTTAAAGGGGAGTCTTGATAAGCAACAGTTTTGGATATGACAACTTCTTTTCCTTTATACAAATAGCTGGGCTTGCCCTCATTATTGCTGTAAATATCAAACACCTGTGCTTGCTCTTTCCAGACAGGCTTAACGCTGCTCAATGAGATCAGTGCTGCAATTAAACCGAGTAGAAAAATCGAAAGCGCTAATCTGTGGGGCGGTATTCTAAGCATCATATTGTAATTATTTGATTATTAATTGATTGGGATAACTTAGCATTATCAAGGATCCTTGTCACAGGGATTCCTTCTGGCACCTCATAACCTGAGGTTATAGTCTTCAGATGAACACTAAATTGACTATCCTGGCCTTCTTTTGCATCCTAATGACCAATAAGAAAAACACTGACTTAGAGGAAATTCGATGAAACCTAATGCTTCCTGTGTAGATGTAATATCCGGTGATCTGCCGTCGCAACCCAATTTCAGATATCGATTAATCGTATTGGCTGTTGCCAGTTGTTTATCGGCCAATGTAATGAGCGCAGAGCAAGAAGCTGAAAAAGATGAGTCAGCAGATAAAGAAAAGACAGTCACTATTATTGGTTCGCATATTAAGCGTATTACTGATATTGGTACTTTGCCGGTTACCGAAATTTCTGTAGAAGATATTCAGAATTTTGGTGTTGTCAGTGGTGACGAGCTACTGCGCTCTATTCCGCAGATTGGTGAAGTAGCATTTGGTGCAGCAACTGGTAATGGTGGTGTTAATGATGCTCGAGGAGATGTCGCGTCAATTAATTTAAGAGGTGTTGGTTCAGGTAATACATTGACTTTGTTAAATGGTCGCAGGTTGGTGACCCATCCGGGAACACAGTCCGAAAATTTTGTTCCGGTTTCAACCGTTAATTCGAACACACTACCGGTATCCGGGTTGCGTTCATTGCAGGTTCTCAGAGATGGTGCAGCGGCCGTTTATGGTTCTGATTCGGTCGCAGGTGTTGTGAATTACGTACTTGATA
>CBDUHU010000347.1:0-4717 GCA_965366725.1 uncultured Kangiellaceae bacterium | reverse complement strand
ACGTCAATATCGTCAATACTCCACCGAGTGACTGGCGTCATATTGTTTCTTTGTGTTCCGTTATGCCTTTGGGCATTGCAGACGAGCTTAAATAAAGCTGGATTTGTTGAAATCCAGAATTTTATGGCAAATGGCTTTGTTAAGTTCATCATCTGGGGAATATTATCAATGCTTTTCTACCACATATTAGCAGGTGTTCGTCATTTGCTAATGGATGCTGGAATAGGTGAAACACTTGAAGGTGGGCGATTTGGTTCGTATGCGGTGATTATCTTAGGTGTCGTTGCAGCAATCTCAATAGGGGTATGGATATGGTAGCTTCAGCAACAAGTTTAGGTCGTAGTGGCTTGCATGACTGGATTATTCAACGAGTCACGGCAGTCGTTTTAGCTGCCTATGTAATTTATCTAGCTGGATTTATACTGGGAGCAGATGCTCTGACATATTCTGTCTGGGTGGGACAGTTTTCAAAAGTATGGTTCAAGGTGTTTTCCTTTTTAGCGATTACTTCGCTTTGTTTTCATGCCTGGATTGGCATGTGGATAGTTTCAACTGATTATCTTAAACCACTAGCAATTAGATTAATTTTTCAAGTGCTAGTTATCTTGTCATGTTTCGCCTTTATTATCTGGGGCGCTCAAATTATTTGGAGTGTATAAGTGGGAATTCCAGTTTATACCTTTGACGCAGTAATTGTCGGCGGCGGTGGTGCAGGTATGCGTGCCTCACTACAGCTGGCAAAATCTGGTCAAAAAGTCGCCTTGATTTCAAAAGTTTTTCCAACTCGTTCACATACAGTTTCAGCACAAGGAGGTATTACCGTAGCGCTTGGTAATACTCACGATGATGATTGGCGTTGGCATATGTATGATACAGTGAAAGGTTCTGATTATATCGGTGATCAGGATGCAATCGAGTATATGTGCCAAAATGGGCCCGATGCAGTGATCGAACTTGATCATATGGGACTACCTTTTTCGAGATTGGATAACGGTAAAATATATCAACGTCCGTTTGGCGGGCAATCAAAAGAGTTTGGTGGCGAGCAGGCAGCAAGAACTGCGGCTGCAGCTGACCGTACAGGACATGCATTGTTACATACTCTTTATCAACAGAATCTTGCCGCTAAGACCCAGTTCTTTAATGAATGGTACGCGATTGATCTGGTCATGAATGACGATGAACAATGTTGTGGAGTTATTGCAATGTCGATTGAGACTGGAGAAGTCGCATTCTTCAAATCTCGCGCAACCGTATTTGCAACTGGCGGCTCCGGTCGAATTTTCGCTTCAACAACTAACGCATTAATTAACACTGGTGATGGTGTTGGTATGGCGCTCAGAGCTGGTATTCCTATCCAGGATATTGAAATGTGGCAGTTCCATCCGACTGGAATCGCAGGAGCTGGTGTATTGGTTACTGAAGGTTGTCGCGGAGAAGGTGGTTACCTGATTAATAAAGACGGCGAGCGTTTTATGGAGCGGTATGCACCTAACGCGAAGGATTTAGCAAGCCGTGATGTTGTCGCTCGCTCAATGACTAAAGAAATATTGGAAGGGCGCGGATGCGGGCCAAATGGTGATCATGTAATGTTAAAGCTTGATCATCTGGGGGCTGACACCCTGAACAGTAAACTACCTGGTATTCTTGAGCTTTCTAATACATTTGCTCATGCTGATCCAACCAAAGAGCCAATACCAGTTGTTCCTACTTGCCATTATATGATGGGGGGTATACCAACCAATAAATACGGTCAGGTTGTCGGCAAAAAATCTGGTGCTGATGAATATGTTGTAGACGGACTTTATGCTGTTGGTGAAATTGCCTGTGTATCAGTACACGGTGCTAATCGTCTAGGCGGCAATTCGTTGCTTGATCTGGTTGTATTCGGCCGCGCTGCAGGCATGCAGTTAGAAAGTGCTCTGGCTGATGGCATGCCACAAAGTGAATTTAATGATCAGAACGTTGAAACTGCGCTAGAGCGTTATAATCGCTGGAATGATAGTGAAAGTGGTGAAGATCCAGTTGAAATACGCAAAGAAATGCAGCAAATTATGCAAAATCACTTCGGTGTATTTAGAACCGGTGAATTGATGGAAAAGGGTATGGTTGAATTAGAAAAAGTGGCAGAACGATTAAAGTCTGCGGTACTTTCTGATAAATCAATTTCATACAATACATCGCGCGTAGAATGTCTGGAGTTGGACAATTTAATGGCCACCGCAAGAGCAACTGCATTGGCGGCAAATTTCAGAGAAGAAAGTCGTGGCGCACACAGTCGCGAAGACTTTACCGAACGTGACGATGAAAATTGGCTAACCCATAGTTTATACTATCCGGAAACACATGAGATGGACAAACGTCCAGTTAATATGAGTCCTGTATCTATGGAAGCGTTCCCACCAAAAGCAAGAACTTATTAGGGCTGATTAAGACATGATTATGCAATTTTCGATTTATCGTTATAATCCAGATACTGATACCAAGCCACGTATGCAGGATTACCAGCTGGAAGTTGAAGCCGGTTCCGATATGATGCTACTTGATGCTTTGATTGCACTTAAGGAACAGGATGCGACTTTAACTTTCAGGCGCTCCTGCCGTGAAGGCGTTTGTGGATCAGATGGAGTTAATATTAATGGAACTAACGGATTAGCCTGTATTACACCCATTTCATCGTTGAAAGGAAAAAAGGTGGTTGTCAGACCTTTACCCGGACTGCCTGTGATAAGGGATTTAGTTGTCGATATGGCCCAGTTTTACCGCCAGTATGAAAGGGTTCGTCCTTATCTGATTAATTCGGATGTGCCACCGACTAAAGAACACCTGCAATCACCAGAAAATAGAGCAAAACTCGACGGTCTTTACGAGTGCATTCTTTGTGCCTGTTGTAGCACTGCTTGCCCTTCATTCTGGTGGAATCCTGATAAGTTTGTTGGCCCATCAGGCTTGCTTCAGGCTTATCGATTTATTATTGACAGTCGGGATACTGAAACGACTTCGCGTTTAGCCGATTTGGATGATGCTGCGAGTGTATTCCGATGTCGTAGTATCATGAACTGTGTTGCAGTATGTCCAAAAGGACTGAACCCGACTAAAGCTATTGGCCATATTCGCTCTATGATGTTACAAAAGGGTGTCTAGTCAGCAGAATTTTTTAAATAGTCTATTATCTATTGATGTCGAATAAAACGGCTTTTAACTCGAGTAACATAGTGGCGTGAGTTGAGAGCTGTTTGTGTTTTAAGGCCTTTTTATTAGACATTAGGCTAAATAAACACTGTTATTACTTTTATCACTAAAAAGCTTGCTTTAGATAGTGGTCAAATGAGTGCTTAGTCACTATAATACGCGCAAAATTTTATAGAGTTAGAAGGACTCTTGGAATTTCTTAGTTAACTCTTTGTATTTAACCAAAAGTGGAAAGAAAATCATGAACTTACATGAATATCAGGGCAAACTCTTATTCAAAGAATATGGACTGCCTGTGTCAAGTGGTATCGCAGTGGACTCACCAAAAGCGGCTTTTGAAGCAGCAGGCCAGATCGGTGGTGATAAATGGGTTGTTAAAGCACAAGTGCATGCCGGTGGTCGCGGTAAAGCGGGCGGTGTCAAATTAGTTGATACTAAGGAAGAAGTTAAAGAGTTCGCTAAAAAATGGTTAGGTAAGAATCTGGTTACCTATCAAACTGATGAGAAAGGTCAGCCTGTATCAAAAATTCTGGTTGAAGATTGTACTGATATTGCTCAGGAACTTTACCTTGGTGCTGTTGTTGATCGTGCAACCCGTCGGGTAGTTTTTATGGCTTCCACTGAAGGTGGGGTTGAAATTGAAAAAGTTGCAGAAGAAACGCCTGAAAAAATTCATAAAGCGACAATTGACCCGTTAGTCGGTGCTCAACCTTATCAAGGTCGTGATTTAGCGTTTAAATTGGGGCTTGAAGGAAAAAATGTTAAGCAGTTTACTCATATATTTATGCAGTTATCGAAATTATTCCATGATTTGGATTTAGCATTATTAGAAATAAATCCACTGGTAATAAAAGAAGATGGTGATTTACATTGTCTAGATGCGAAAATAGGAATTGATGGCAACGCAATTTACCGTCATCCAAAACTCAGAGATATGCATGATCCTAGTCAGGATGATGAAAGAGAAGCACATGCCGCTTCATTTGAGCTTAACTACGTAGCACTTGATGGAAATATTGGTTGTATGGTTAATGGCGCAGGCCTTGCTATGGGGACCATGGATATTGTTAATTTACACGGTGGTTCGCCAGCTAACTTCCTTGATGTTGGGGGTGGTGCAACTAAAGAACGTGTTGTTGAAGCATTTAAGATCATCCTTACTGACGATAATGTTAAAGCAGTATTGGTTAATATTTTTGGTGGAATTGTAAGATGTGACCTGATTGCAGAAGGCATAATTGGAGCAGTGGAAGAAGTCGGTGTAGAAGTTCCTGTTGTCGTTAGATTAGAAGGGAATAATGCAGACAAAGGCCGTCAGGTACTTGCTGAAAGTGGTTTAAATATTATTGCAGCAACTGGTTTAGCTGATGCCGCACAAAAAGTTGTTAGCGCTGCGGAGGGCAAATAAATGAGCATTTTAATCGATAAGAATACTAAAGTAATCTGTCAGGGTTTTACTGGCTCTCAAGGTACTTTTCACTCTGAGCAAGCTATTGAGTATGGTACACAAATGGTTGGCGGTGTT